>NZ_JANKBZ010000030.1 GCF_024623785.1 Archangium lipolyticum | reverse complement strand
CGTGACGTACTCTCATTCCTTACCGATACCCTCGCCGCGCACCGCCGCGGCTTGCGCGGGCCTTCGCTCCTCCCCACCGTGCCCGTACCTCAGCTCGCGCTCGCTGCCTGAGTCGGTGAACGGTTACGCCCAAGGAAGTTCGACGCCTCTGAAGAGGACTCCTTGGCGACGAGGTCAGGTCACCACAGCACCTTGGCGACGGCGATCGTGGCGTCGAGACGGGGACCGGCCTCGTAGAACATGTACTCCACGCCGTTCTCGGTGCCGAACGACGGCGCCGCCGCCCGGCCATTGTCTGGCCAGCCGCCCAGCGGCGTGTGGAACACCCCGAGGTGGATCTCCTTGTCGAAGTTCAGCCCGACCTCGGTGATGTACATCCTCCCGCTGGCTCCGTGGTAGATGACGTAGGCCGTGCCGTTGCGGAACACCACATGCGGCCCGGAGATGTCTGTCTCACCATCCGCGGACGGAGAGATGAGGGGGCGCTGCTGGATTGACCAGCTCTGCGCGTCACCGGTCGCGGACCAGCCCCAGAAGATCCGGCGTCTGCCGTTCTGGTTCCCCATGAACACCATGACGTAGTGGCTGCCCTTGGACGGGATGTCGTGCTCGAACACGCGCGCGTAGGACGTTTCGGAGACGGAGCCATCCGTGAAGAATCGCGTCGAGACGCACCCGCCCTGGTAGGTGAAGTGGATGCCGTCGGTGGACGTGGCCACGCGGGTGACCGTGTTCTCGCCGTGGAAATACAGGTAGAACTGATTCACCCGCGAGTTCCAGAGCACGTGCGGTGACGAGACGTGGCTGATGTCGGGGGGGCCCCCCGGCCACGTTCGCGAGAAGATCGGGTTGTAGGGGTACTCGGTGAACTGCCCATCGAGGTGGTCGCCGTAGGCCAGACAGATGCCACCGGGCGCATCGTGGGGCGCGTAGTACAGGTAGTAGCGCGCCAACGGGTTCGCGACGCGGCCGATCGTTCCACGGATGCAGGGGAAGATGAGCTCGCCCGTCGGGTTGTATCTCAAGTTCACCTTGTTGAACGGCGTGCCGATGTAGGTGTAGTTCGGAAAGCCGGCGGGTGCCGCGTGGGCGAGACCCGACACGAGCCCCGTTCCCCCTCCGAGGGCGAGCCCTCCCGCTGTCGCCAGCGACCCCCCGAGGAACGATCGCCGGCTCACCTCCGTCCGAACCGCGTTGATGCGCTTGGAATCATTCCTGACAGTCATTTCGGCTCCTTTGTCAGGTCATGAGGACGGGTCTGGTTTTTTCGGGTTTCTGGGATTGAATCCGGGACCCCGTTCGCGGGAGCTGCTCAGCCAGCCCAGACGAGCGCCAGCTCGAGCTCCACGGCCTCGAAAGGCTCGGCGCGGACCGGTTTCTCTCCGGCGAAGGAATCGACCAGGAGCCAGTGGTGCCCCTCGAGCCGGAAGATCTCGAGCGTGCGCGCGAGCGGGTCCACGTGCCACACGTGCCGGATCCCTTCCCGCGCGTAGATGTGCATCTTCTGGACCTTGTCGATGCGCCGTGTGCGCTCGGAGAGGACCTCGCACACCCAGTCCGGAGCGAGATCGTAGTGCGCGGGGGCGTCGTCTCCTCCGATGGCGTCCGGCAGGCGCTCACGCCTCCATCCGGCGAGGTCCGGCACGAGCTTGTCCGGGCGGGGACCGAGGTGGAGCTCCGGCTCGTCGAGGAGGACCCACCCGCCCGGTCCCCCCTTGCCGAACAGGAAGGGCATGGAGAGGAGGGCGCCCAGGCGCGACGCCGCGTTGGTGTGGGGGCGGGCAGGGCGGGGGCTGAGGTGCAGCTCCCCGTCGAGGATCTCCGCCACCATCTCCGCCGGAGCCGCCTGGAAGGCCGCCTCGATGGATGGAGCGTTTCGCTCGGTGGACTCTGACTTGGGAGGGCGACGGGTGGCCATGAGGGAAGATTTCCGCATGACCCTCGTCTTGTGCAATGCCGGGACCGCTCGGAGAGGTGTCGTCAAGGGGCCGCGGCCGCGTCGACGTCGGCGAGCGCGAAATCATCCATGGTGAGCGTGCCGACATGGTCGATGGACAGCCCCACGCTGAGCGCCAGGGCCTCGGCCGGAGCGGGAGGCGTCGTCCATTCCGCGTAGGTGTAGCTGCTTTGCGCTGGGAGCAGCGGTCCCTGTGTCCAGTAGCTCCACGCGCCCGAGCTGTTCCGGTAGTAGGCCTTGAAACGGACCGGCGTGGTGGCTTTGTACCAGGCCGAGATGCGGTACCGGTGCCCTGTCGTCGTGGGAGGCGCGCACGTGCCGGAGTCCTGCAGGGTGATGAGCTTGCGGTCGCCGCTGGAGATGTTGGTGATGCGCACCTGCTGCGCCCAGCTCCCTCCGTGGGCGTCCGACGTCCGCGTCCACGTGAAGGTGTTGGAGCCGAAGCCGCCGCGCTGCCAGCAGTCCGGTGTCCCATCTCCATTGCTGTCCAGCTCGAGCGACGGGTTCTTCAGGATCTGGCCGGGCGATGGACCTCCGGCGGCTGGCTTCAGGGTTCCGCCAATGACCGCGTCCATGGTGGCGACGAACGTCCCGCGGGAGGCGCGGGGGGCCAGCCAGTCGAGGAACGCCGTCAGCGTGGCCGGCGCGGTGGAGTAGGTCTGGGACGGGTCGCAGGGGGAGCAGATGTGGTGGAAGACAATCGGCACCCAGCCGCCGCCGGCCTGTTCCGCCCGGCGCACGTAGTCCTGGAGGTCCGCGAGCGTGGTGGTGACCTGCACGGAGCCGTGCGTGCGCACCGCGTACGGATCCGCGGGTGGAACGGGTTCGGCGGCCGGGCTGGGGGAGCGCAGGCCTCCGCTCTCCCGGGCCGAGTTGTAGTTGCAGTCGATGACGATCTGCCGGGTGACGGCATCCTTGTCGCCGAACGGGTAGGCGAACGAGGTGACCCGGAAGCCCGCGTTCAGCAGGGCCGCCCGGTCGTCGCAGATCTCCCTCCGTTGCTGGTCCGGGGTGAGGCTGGTCAGGCGAGGGTGGGTCAGCGTGTGGCCGCCGATCTCGTGCCCGGCGTCGTGGAGACCGCGCACCTGCTCGAGCGTGAGATAGCCAGACCTGCCCAGCCGCCCGCTGTTGACGAAGAAGGTGCCGCGCATTCCGTGCGCGACGAGCATCGACGCCGCCGACAGCTGGGTGGCCAGCCCGTCATCGAAGTTCAGCGACACCGCTACCTGGCCAGGAGATAGGACGAGGGGTTGGGATGTGGTTGCCATGGCGACGCTCCTCCTGATGTTGTCGAACGAGGCGGACAGGGCACCGGGAGCGTGCGGGAGCACCGGCACGGTACCCGCACGAAGAAGCTATGCATGACGAGCGCCATCGAACGGGCACTGCCCGGGGGCGGGCCGGATACCTGCCAGAGCAGGAGGGGGTCGTGCGAACGGAGATCGACCGCTCGACTCGGCATGACGCGACACGCTCGCGGGCTCAGCGGGCCTCCAACTCCTTGAAGATGACCCCGTCCAGCTCCAGGCGGCGCACGGCGTCCACCATGCGCTCATTGGCGATGATGAGTGTCGAGGCGTCGGTCAGCCGGAAGATGTCCACGTGGTCTGGCAGTGATGCGGTGTCGAGCCAATACGGGTCCGGGATGCTGTAGTCCCTGGCGACACCACAGGTGGTACACGGAGGCTCCCTGGGGGGCAGGCAGTCCGGGTGGAATCGCCCGTGGATTTCGAGCTGGATGTCCCGCAGCTCGGGGGCGTTCTTGGTTCGGAAACGCACCTGGGTGGGGCAGCCGAGAAGGCCACGCACGCCCGCGCTCCGCAATTGTTCCAGGGCCTCGCGGCGCATGCAGAGGGACCAGGGGTTCTGCATGATGATCTGACCGAAGTGGCCCAGACCAGCCCCCTGGAGCGGGCCGAAGACCGCTCCCGATTTCAGTACGGCGTAGGGAGGCGCCAGGGGTCGCACCAACTCGCGCCGCCGGATGAACTCCTCGCGAGGGACGGGCCAGGACTCCAACAGCTTCTCCTGGTCCTCGGGCGGCAGGCCTGACAGGTCCACGCACGGGTATTGACCCATCGTATACCCCTCTGGCGGCAGATCGCATACAGGGCAGGGCTCCACACCGGGTAGACCCCACTTGTGGGAGGCGTTCAGGTTGCCCGTGTATCGAGGCGACGGGTCTCTTCGCAGCTCGTAGAATTTCATGCGGTCGAATCCAGAACCCGAAGGTCAAGGAGCGAGAAGCTGGGGTCCGGGCGGCGGAACCGGAGACGAGTACGGCATGATGGGACCGGCGATGTCGAAGCGGAGGGCCAGCTCGAAGGCCTTGCGGATCAGGATCTCCCGTGGCACGTGGCCTGGATTGTCCCTTACGAATTGGCGCCATGCTTCGTTCCACAGACCTCCGTTGGCACCACGGTGGATGCGCAGGTGCTCGTGTTCCGGGATGCGCATCGTCCACTCGTGGATGTTGATGCCACGGTCCATGAACCATTTCCTGAACTCTTGTGCTTGGGGAAAGAGGTGGTGCTTGAGCAACTTGCCTTCGAGCCGGGGGAAGGCCGGAAGGAAGCCCTGGCGGTAGCGGAAGTGGAAGGTCATCAGGGGCCGGGCATCCTCCCGAAGCCCCGCGCGTCTCCAGTTGCGCTGAGTACCGGGGCCGCGAAAAGGCGGGCGAGGAAAGCGTGCCGGCTTCACACCATGAGCCAGGGACTCGTGCGTGAGCGCCTCCGGGTCCACGTCCGCGCATTCGAAGAAGGCGCACTCGCCCTCGTCACAGGCGAGCACGACGCACTGGTCGGAATCCGCGTCGTCACAGGATGTGGTGTCGTCACGCTCAGTTCCCTGCCCGGCAGGCAAGGTAGGGGCGGAGGTGGCGCACGCCGCCAGCAGCAGCACGAGGAGGAACAGTGACAGCAGGGCTCGGGTCACGGGGACCCCAAGTCTAGGGGGTGCAACGGCTGGAGGTCATCTGGACTCTGGTCGTGATGGAACGAGGCGGTAGACCTTCCACGGAGACGCACGGCCGGTGATAAATTCCACAGCGTCGACGTGGGCAGGACAGCCACACGCGAAAGAGAGGGACCGGTGAGCAAGGCCGCCGAAATGCCAGGACCCCAGGGAGGAGTCGAAGTCGTGGGGAAGATGCATACGATTCTTCGGCTCCATGAGATCCTGGACGAGGCGCAGAAGTGGGTGACACTGGTGAGTCCCTACCTGGCCATCGAGAAACTCCGGGACATTGAGCGGAAGATTCGGAATGCCCTGGGCAGGAAGGTGACGGTCACTCTCGTCATCCGAGCACGCGATGAACATTCTCGCAGCGGGCCTTCGGCCGTGGGGCTCGAAATGCTGCGGCGACTCATCGATCTGGGACTCAAGGTGTACGAGGTGCGGGACCTTCACGCAAAAGTGTATCTCTCCGAGCGCAATGCGCTCGTGACCTCGCTCAACCTTCTGGAGTCGTCCTTCAACAACAGCATTGAGATTGGTATGTGTGTTCCTGCTGGGCGGACAGAGTATGACAAGATCCGCGACTTCGTCCGGCACGAGATAGGCCCACACACGCAGGAGCTCTCGTTGCCGGCTTCCGAAGAGGAGGATGATGACATTCCCTTCTCTGAAGACGAGGATGACGACGAGGAGTTCGGCTCGACCGGTCACTGCATCCGGTGTGGCGAGGAGTTGGAGTTGAACCCCAGCAAGCCCTATTGCCCGGAGCATTATGCTGTTTGGGTGCGGTACTCCAACCCGGACTTCAAGGACAAATTCTGCCACGGTTGTGGAGATGATTACCCGGCGACGAAGAACAAGCCTTTCTGCCGTGACTGCTTCAAGCAATATGACGGAGACATCCCGTTCTGAACGTCCGGCGGGGCTGCTCGCCGCCGAGCCTCATGGTTTGATAACGACGAGCTGCTTCGCGCGCTCTTGCCTGACGAGGAAGTCTGAGGGCCTCGGGGAATTGCTCCCCCGGGGCCCTCGCCGAAACCGGGTGGCTCAGCAGCCGGTGTTACCGCCGGGGTTCACGCCGAGCATCGACGTGAAGTTCAGGTAGTTGTTCACGCGGCTCTGCACCTGGGCGGGGTTGCGGCCATTGCACTCCAGCGCGCCGTTGATGGTGCGGATGGTCTCGCCGAAGCCGGCGCCGTTGACGATGGCGTTGTGCCCCGTCATGTAGCCCGCGCCCGTCTGCGTCATCCAGAACCAGAGGCCGGTCCGCCAGGCGATGACCGCATCCCGCGCGACCAGGTCCGGGTCGTTCTTGAGGTCAACCCCGAGCGCATTACCAGCGGCGCAGTAGTTGCCGTTCCACGACAGCTGGATGGGACCCCGCCCGTAGTACCACTTGCCCGGCGCGCAGCCGCAGCCCGGCGGGCCCCAGCTGGTGTCGCACATCACGCTCTTGTTGATCTCCTCCGTGTAAACGAGGCCGCCCGTCTCGTGAGAGATGTTGGCCAGGAACGCCGCGACCTCGCGCTTGCGGGTGTCGACGTCACCCGTGGTGGCGAACCCGGGGAAGGTCGACGCCGCGGCGAAGAACGCGTCGAACGAGTAGAACGGGTTGCGGTTGGGGAACATCATGTTGAACATGGCCTCGCTGAGGACCCCTCCCACCCCGGGGTTGGCGCCGCCACCACCGTTGTTGCCGCCGCCCCCGTTGTTGCCGCCGCCACCATCGCAGTTACCGCCCGACGACCACAGCGACGGGGCCGCCACGGGATTCCAGCCGCAACCCACGCAGGCGGTATGTCCGACGAGCGCCGTGTAGTTCGCACCGCTGTAGCTCACCACGTCGCCCGTGCTGTACGACGTTCCCTCGGCCCACGCGCCTCGACAAGCCGCCTCCGCGACCTGCGGAGCAAGTACCGTCACGGTGGAAGAGAACACCAGCGCCGCGAACATGAACTTCTTCGAAATGTCACACAGTCCCTGAGGCCGCATCTCGTGCTTCTCCTTTGTTGAGTTCTGGTCTGCTTGCGTCGAGCAAGTGCAGACACTGCTCATGGAGCGGCCCCCTCATTTTTTCGGGTTTATTGCCTCTTCGCGCCCAAGCCCTGGTGGGCGCATGTCTCCTCTCCATCCAGGAGCCTTGTTTTCTCATGTTCTGACCGTTCGCACGTCTGTCATTGAGCGCAGCCGCGGCGGCGAACGCTAACGCAGATATTTTTTGAGGAGCGTGAACCCGGGCTCCTCGACGGGCACCCGCTTGCGGAGCGACGCGAGGAAGGACCACGCGTGGTCCGACAGGATGACCACACCGGTGTCCGCCTCCGCCGAGAAGCCGATGAAGCCCGCGTAGCCGCCCGTCACCGAGGAGCGCCACACCAGGGGCCTTCCACCCACGTCGGAGACGTTCCACCCGAGCCCCACGCGCATGCCGCGAGCCTCCGCTCGGGGGCCGTGCGCGAGCCGCAGGGCCCTGCCGAGCCCGGCCTCCCGGTGCCCGAGGTTCGCGTCGAGGAAGCGCAGCAGGTCGGGCACCGTCGAGCGGAGCGCCCCCGCCCCGGGCAACGCCGGGAAGGTCCAGCCCGGCACCGGCACACCCCGTGCGGTGTGGCCGGGCAGCAGGCGCCGCTCCTGCTCCTCGGAGAGGCGGACGGCGGTGGTGTCACCCAGTTGCAACGGCGTGCAGAGGTGATCCCTCACGGCGTGGCCATAATTGAGTCTCAGGCGGCGTGAGAGGACGTGTCCGAGCACGCCCATGCCGATGATGGACTCGGCGTACTTGCGCGGCGGCGGGTGTGGCGGGTGGTAGCTCCTCAGGAAGGCCCCGAACAGCTCCGCGCCGAAGTGGCCGTAGGGGTCGGCCGGGTTCTGCTGAGGGCTCCGCAGGTTCGGCGGGTCGTACGGCATGCCGGACGTATGCGTCGCCAGCTGCTCGAGCGTGATGCGGCCGGCCACTTCATCCGGGAGGAGGGGCAGGGGGAGCACCTGCTGGAGCGGCGTGTCGAGCCTCGCCTCGCCCCGGTCCACCAGCAACGCGAGCAGGCTGCCGGTGAAGACCTGGGTGAGGAAGCCCAGCTCGTACAGGGCCTCCGCGGCGGGCGGCGTCCCCTGGCCGCGGAGGGCTTGCACATGGTGCTCCCCGCGGTGCGTGATGCCCACGCACAGCGCCGCCGAGGGGTAGGCGCGCAGGTAGCGCCGGGTGGCGTGGAGGATCGCCTCGGAGGGCGAGCCAGCGGAGGCGGGGAGGGCCATGGGGGGTGGAGCCTACCGGTGGGTCCGGCTCTCCTCCTCCGCCAGGGAGTCTCGCGGCGCCTCCACGGTCAGTCCCCCGGGACGGATGTGCATCGTGTAGGCGTCCTCCGCGTGCGCCGAGCCCCGCATCTTCACCACGCTGATGGTGCGGGAGAGCTTCCGCTCCCGCCGCTCGTAATCGAGCCCGATGATGGCGTCGGGGATGGTGGAGAGGAACGGCGCCGCCGAGTCGTCCAGATGCGCCGTCAGGGTCTGGGTGAGGAGCGCGCTGCGGCTGTGCTCCCGGACCAGGGACGCGAACCCGACCATGAACTGCCGGAAGCCCCTCGCGGACGTCGAGTGCGCGATGGAGGAGATGCTGTCGAGCACGATGAGGGATGGCTCGAACTCATCCAGGCTCCTGCGCAGCTCCACCAGGAGATCCTCGGGGCTGGTGGCCTCGGGGTAGCTGCACTCCATGCGCAGGTTCCCCTTCTTCACGAACTCGTCCATGGGCAGCCCGACGCTCGCGAAGTTGCGCAGGAGGATGTTCTGCGTCTCCTCGAAGCCGTAATAGGCCACGCGCTCTCCGCGCGCCGCCCCGGCCCTGGCGTACATGCCGGCCAGCGTCGTCTTCCCGCTGCCCGAGGGCCCGCGCAGCAGCGTGATGGAGTCCCGGAGCCAGCCCCCGTTCATCATCGTGTCCAGCCCCGCGAAACCGCTCGAGAACCGGCTCGTCGTGGGGGGGGCCTGCTGGGTGCCCTGCACCCCGAACGGGAACACCCTCAACCCCTTGCCGGTGATGGTGCAGGGGTACTCCCCCTTGTAGTGCGCGCTGCGCCGGTACTTGTGGACCTCGATGGTCCGCCGCCGCCGCTCGTCGTCCACCAGGTTGCGCAGGACGAGGACCACGTCACACAGGAAGTCTTCGACGCCCAGCGTCGTCCGCGGGCCGTAGTCGTCCGGCGCTTCCGCCGTCACGAGCGCCGTCAGCTCGAGCCTCCGGAAGGTCCGCACCAGCTCGAAGAACTGGTGCCGGAGCCGATCCTCGGACGGCTTGGGGCTGAACAGCGCGGTGGCGGAGTCCAGGACGATCGCCTGCGCGCCGAACTCGCTGACCGCCGCCTCGATGCGGTGCACCAGCGCGACGATGTCGTAGTCCCCCGTGACGATGGTGCTCGCGTCCATCGGCAGGGTGAGGTCCGTGAACCGGAGCTTGTCCGCCGCAATCAGCTCCGAGGTGGTGAAGCCGAGCCCATCGCCGGTGTCCTTGAGGTCCGCCGGAGTCTCCTCGACGGTGAACACCATCGTCTTGAGCCCCGAGCGGGCCAGGTGGCTGGCGATCTGCAGCGCGAGGATGCTCTTCGCGGCACCGCTCTTTCCCGTCAGGAGGGTGGTTCGTCCCCTCGGAAGGCCGCCGTTCGTGATGGTGTCGAGCCCGGGTACGCCTGTTGGCACCTTCTGCATCGTGGTCATCGTTTCCGTTCGACCTGCACATCATTGAGCAGGTCGGTCACCGCCTGGAGCTGATCCAGGGCGCCCAGGTAATAGGCCCGTGGCGTGGGGTAGCGCTTGACGAGCGTGGGGGTGAAGGCGATCCGGTCCTCGTCGAACGAGGGGGGGCGCTCCTTCGCGAGGTCCACGACCGTGAGCCTGACCTGCGACCGCTCGTAGCCCGCCAGCAGCTTCTCGAGCTTGCGGAGCGCGCGCAGCGAGGCGGGAGAGGCCTCGCTGATGTAGAGCATGAGCTCGACCTTCACGCTCCGCTGGCCCTCTTCCTTCTGCTGGGTCCGTTGCAGGTGCTCCTTGGTCCTCACCAGCTCGCGGTCGCGCACCGGGGCGAGGATTTCGTGGATCCGGAAGAGGAACTTGTCCACGTCGATGGGCTTGCGGATGACGCGGTATCCCGCCGTGCCGTCGAGGTGGGAGGCGCCCGTGAGGACGAGCGACTCACAGTTGAGCAGGCCGTTCTCGGCGGCCTGGGCCAGCATGCGCGCTCCGTCGAAGTCCGGGAGGTTGTAGTCGGTGATGACGAGGTGGAATTGCTCGCGGCGAAGCGCCTCGAGTCCCTCGCCCGCCGTGGCCGCGACGGTGACGTGGTAGCCGGCCGCCTCGAGCACCTCCTGCAGTGCCTCGCGGATGTCCGGGTCATCCTCGACGTACATTACCCGTAGTCCCAATGACGCCACGTTCTCTCCCCAAGGGGCCATGACGGTGTAAACAGGGCCGCTGGCATACCAGAGTTCGAGTCCTGTTCGCTCGAACGCGGGCCGAGCGGGCCCTCCGGTCCGTTTTGCTGGGAGTGTGCGGATTTCAACGCTTTCCGCCGCGCTGGAGGCTCCACGTGAACGGTGGAGGTGTGATTCTCGCGTGAGTCCGTATTCACGAGGACTCCAGTGATTCTCGGTGCACAAAGGGAATCGCCACCGATGACGATGTTGTGCGCTGATGGCGCTCCCCCCTGACGTGCGCGCCGTGTCCGCGCGCGGTCCATCGTGATCGGAGGTCGAGATGCGCCAGCCCCTGCGCTCCTGGGTGCCAACGCTTTGTCTGGTGGCCTTGCTGGGCTGTGACCCTGGCAATGCGCCCCCGGATGGAGGGAGCACCCTCCCGGATGCGGGGAACACCCCTCAGGTGATGGTGGGCCTCGAGCCCGCGACGGTGACGCTCGTCGCGGGAGGGACGCACCGCTTCACCGCGACGGTGACGGGCTCGCGCGAGACGTTGGTGAGCTGGAGCGCGACGGGGGGGGACATCACCGGCGAGGGGGTGTACACGGCGCCCGCGGCCGCTGGGACGTACACCGTTCGGGCCACCAGCGTGGCGGACGCGAGCAGGTACGCGGAGTCCTCGGTGACGGTCACGGAGCCGCCGGTGCGATCGCCGCCGATGATCACCCATTTCGTGGCGGCGCCAGCGACGATCGACCCGGGCCAGGGCGCGACCCTGAACTGGGAGGTGGTGGGCGCCACGAGCCTGAGCATCGAGCCGGAGGTGGGGACGGTGACGGGCTCGCGCGTGGCGGTGCGCCCCTCCAAGACGACGGCCTATACGCTGCGGGCCACGAACGAGGTGGGGAGCGTCACGGCGAACGTGACGGTGACGGTCACCGTTCCCCCGGACACCTGGGCCTCGCTGGGCTGGGCCCACGAGCTGCCCGGGAACTACGACTCGGATGTCTACCGTTGGCTGGATGCCGGGAGGAAGCAGCGGACGGCGGTCCTCACGCGCAATGACAGCCGGGATCCGGGCGGGAGCTACGGTGGCATGCTCCGGCAGTTCCGCTTCCACGTGGGCACCCAGGAGCGCGTGGCCACGGGCACGGGCGCCAGTGGCCTGTGGAACGGCTGGGGCTACGTGGTGAGCCATTACGGCAACACGGTGGCCTACTCCGCGAACACTGCGGGCAACCACCGCCGGGTCTTCGTGGGCCGGCACCATGCCGTGCACGAGTTCTCCTGGTCCATTCCCATCGGTGGCATCCCCGTCAAGGTCACGGTGCACTGGTTCTTCTCCACGGGGAGGGATCATCCGGTCTACGCCGTCACCTTCGACACCAGCGCCGCCGGCTCCGGTGGGTTGAGCACCAGCGCTGACTCGCGGACGCCCTACGGCGACATCGCCTGGGATGGTGATGGCACCAACGCGCGGGTGGATGGCGTGAAGTGGGGAGACAAGTACAGGTTCTTCTCCCGCGACGAGCCCCTCACGGCCCAGAGCCGCTGGGACTACCGCCAGCTCAACACGGTTCCCTATACCCTGACGTATTCCCGGAGCGCCGACGCGGAGATGGGCATGGTGCAGACGCTCGACTGGCTCCAGCACAACACGGGCGGCACCTGGTTCCACGACAACTGGGGCCATGCCTCCGAGGACCGCGTGAATGCCAACCTGTTCGGCTCCTGGCTCATGCCGCCCAATTGGAACTGGCCCTACCAGATGTGCCAGTACGAGATGAGTGACACCCAGCCGACCCTGAGCAAGCGTCTGGCCTGGGGTTTGATGTACGGCGCCGTCGGCTCTCCCTCGTATGTGCCGTATGGCAATGAGGGAAGACTGTCGGGCCATCCCTATCAGAGCTATTCCGTCTTCATGGTCATGGGCCGCCAGAGCGCCGAGACGGTGCTGGCCCAGGCGACGCAGGTGGAGCGCATGCTCCGGGCGCAGCTCGTCGCGATTCAAGGCGCGCTGGTGAGCGAGGGTCCCCCCGGCGTGGCCCGCTCCGACACCGCGCGCTATCCGGTGTCTGGCTACAACAGCACCTACGCCGCCTACGAGCTCCTGCCGGACATGACGGGCAACTTCACGGTGACCCTGAACGCCGCCGGGGGCGACATCCAGAATCCCGTCTTCCTCGTTCACAAGGCGGGCGGAGTCCCCGGGCGCGTCTACCTGGATGGTGTGCCGCTGATCGCGGACCTGGACTACTTCGCGTCTTCCGATGCCAGCAGCGGCGTGGTGTGGCTCACCCTCAACCGCGTGTGGAGCGGCAGCCATACCCTGTCCACGGCTTCGGGCAACGGCGTGCGGTGACCGGCGGCGGAACACATCTCCAAGACAAAGGTGGGAACCTCATGGTCGAACGGAGTGCAGTGACGGGCGGCTGTCTGTCGGCGTTGCTGGTGGTGCTCTCGGCTCCGGGGGCGCTCGCCCAGGGCTCGCAGGTGCCGGCGGCATCGGTGCCACGGCAGGAGGATGCGCCCTCCCGGGTAATTCCGCCCCTCCACACCTTCTACCGGGTGGGCGTCGCCGCGCGCGTGAACCCCATGGGCCTCTTCACCAACCTCTCCTTCCAGGTGCGCCACCGCCTGTACGAGAGCCCGTCACCCGCGCTGAAGGACAACTTCATCGGCGTGGGGCCGGTGGCCTTCGTGAGTCCCGCCTTCGTGCGCGGCGGCATCGGCGTGGAGTTCCAGCCGCTCTCCGTGCTGCAGCTGTCCGCCTCCTACGAGGGCACCCGCTGGTTCGGCAACTTCAACTACCTGCAGTCCTTCCCCAGCCCCAACGCGGACGCGAGCGACCGGCGCCTGGCGGAGCTCGGTGACGCGGGGACGAGCTACGTCTCCAGTGGCACCCTGCTGACCCTGGCCGCGATGCTGCAGTTCAAGGTGGGCCCCATTGCCGTGCGCAGCAACCCGCGTTTCTTCCGCTTCGACCTGCGGCTACGCGACGGGGACCGCGTCTTCTACGAGCCGGTGCTGGACGCGGTGGTGCCCAATGGTGGCTGGGTGGCGAGCAACGACGCGGATCTGCTCTACCTGGCGGGGCGCTTGACGGTGGGCCTGCGCTATTCGGCCACTGGCAGCTTCTTCCGGCCCCAGGACTACCCGGCCGGAGAGATGGACATCGGGCTCAATCCCACCACCCACCGGGTGGGCCCCTTCCTCGCCTATACCTTCCATGACGAGGCCGACCGGCTCTTCAACGCGCCCACCCTGGTGCTCATCTCCCAGTGGTTCCTCAGCCACCGCTATCGCACGGGCGTGGAGGTGAGTCAGGCCCTGCCGTGGATCGCGCTCGCCTTCCAGTTCAAGGGCATCCCCTGACCGGGTCGGGGACCTCCGCAAAAAAATCCGAGAAAATCCGAGGAAATCAGATCGGACGTCTTGTCGCATCCGGATCATGCCGGTAGAGCGGCATCGGAGTGCGTCCACCGCGCGGTGGGCGCTTGCAGAGGGGGATGACTGAATGGGCAGGGACATCCGATGGGCCAGGGCCCTCGTCGCGAGCACGTTGCTCGGTGCGGTGGGCTGTGGAGAAACGCGTGAGCAGGAGGCCGGACCCGAGGAGCCGGGGGCCCTGGTGGCCGCGGTGGGCGAGGGCCCGGACTTCTTCATCCAGCAGGTGAGCGCACCGCCGAGCGTGTCGAGCGGAGTCGCGCTGCGGGTGGGCGTCACGGTGTGCAACCGGGGCGGTTCATCTGGCGACCCGGGGGTGGTGGAGCTCGTCCTGTCGAAGGACGCGATCATCACCGCGGGGCAGGACCTGTCCGTCGGGTCGGTCCAGTTGGCCACCCTGGTGCCGGGCGAGTGCGCCGCGCGCGAGGTGCTGGTCACCGCCAATGTGGTCTCGGGCTCCTGGTTCGTGGGGGCGATCGCCGACCGGGCCAATTGGACATCGGAGCTCTCCGAGACCAACAACACGCTGGCCGGTGGCCAGGTGGGGGTTGGCTCCCTGCCAGACTTCGTCATCCGGGAGGTGCGTGGGCGTGCCAGCGCGCAGCCCGGCCAGCCCATGCCGGTGAGTGTCGTGGTGTGCAACCAGGGCACCAAACCCGACAGCACGTCCTTGAGCCTGATGCTGTCTCAGGATGAGGCCATCACGACGGCCGACCAGTCCATCAGCGCCAGCGTGTCAGCGCCGACGGTGAATCCAGGTCAGTGCGCTCAGGTGAGCATCACCGGCACCGTCCCATCGGTTCCCCAGGGGGCCTGGTACCTGGGCGCCTACGCGGACCGGAGCAATGTGAAGCCGGAGCTCATCGAGACCAACAACGGGCGCGGCACGCTCCTGGGGGTGGGCTCCCGGCCCGACTTCGTCATCACGGAGATGAAGGGGATTCCCAAGGTGGTAGCGCCGGGTGACTCCTTCACCCCGTCCATCACCGTGTGCAACCCGGGCACCGCCGCTGCCAGCACCCAGGTGGAGCTGTTCCTCTCCAAGGACGCGAGCCTCTCCAGGGACCAGGATCTTCGCGTGGGCTCGTTCCCCGTGAGCACGCTGGCACCCGGTGCCTGCACCTCCGTGCCGGCCAATGTCATCGCCACCGTGCCCCCGCCTTCGCAGGGAGAGCTCTACCTGGGGGCCATCGTCGACCCCTCCAACTCCATTCAGGAGCTCATCGAGAGCAACAACGCCTTCACGACCGGCACGCTGGCGGTGGGAGTCAGGCCGGACTTCGTCGTCGCCGCGTTGACGGGGCCGGTCTCCGCGATGCAGGGCGAGTCCCTGGGGGCGACCGTGACGGTCTGCAATCAGGGCCAGGTAGGGGGCGCCACGGAGGTGGAGCTCTACCTGTCCAAGGACGCGGTCATCCTCCCGCCGGCCCCTGTGGCCGGTGATGGAGACATCTTCGTCGCCCGGGCTTCCGTGGATCCGCTGGAGCCGGGCCAATGCCGGACGCTCGCGGTGGCCGGCCCGGTGTCCTTCCCCTACACGTTCCCGGATGGGGAGTACCGCCTGGGGGCCATCGTCGATCCGCGCGACACTGCGCCGGAGCTCCTCGAGGGCAACAACTCCCGGGCAGGTGGGCTCCTGAGGGTGGGACAGGGGCCGGACTTCGCCATCCGCGAGGTGAGCGTGCCCCCGAGCGTGAAGCAGGGGGCGCCCCTCTCCATCTCCCTCACGATGTGCAACCAGGGAACCGTTCCGGACAGCTCGTACGTGATGCTGGTGCTGTCTCCCGACGCGCGGCTCTCCCCTCCCGGGTTCGAGATAGAGCAGGCGGACCAGACCCTGAGCTACCTGTCGACGGGTACCCTGTTGCCGGGCCAGTGCGTCCCGGTGACGACGTCGGTCTCCGCCCAGTCCTTCGGGGCGGAGTGGTACCTCGGTGCCCTCATCGACCCGTACAACAGCTCGTGGGAGCTCCTCGAGAGCAACAACGTGTCCATCAGTGGGCCCCTGGGGGTGGGAGACAGGCCGGACTTCGTCGTCACGAAGGTGGTGGGTCCGGCGAGCGCTCGGCCAGGAGGGCCCCTCACGGCGGCCGTCACCGTGTGCAACCAGGGCACCGCGGGGGCCGACACCCAGGTGAGGCTCCTGCTGTCGTCCGACCCGGCGCTCTCCTCTCAGTCCGGGCAGATGCTCACGGTGGCGGAGAACGCCGTGGGCGTGCTCGCGCCGGGCGCCTGCAAGGCGCTCTCGATGAATGGCGGTGCTCCCTCGGTGGAGGGCCCGTTCCATCTGGCGGCGATCGTGGACCCGTTCGGCTCCCGGCAGGAGCTCATCGAGAGCAACAACACCCGCGTGGGAGGCCAGCTGGGGCTCGGCCACCGGCCGGACTTCGTCGTCACGGAGGTGACGGGACCGGAAGTCGTGCGGCCGGGCGAGTCCTTCACCGCGTCCATCACCGTGTGCAACCAGGGCACCGTGGGGATGGACACCGACGTGGCGCTCCTGCTGTCCAGCAACGAGGCCGTCATCCCGCCGGGGACGCCGGCCCAGGATGGGGACGTGTATCTCGGGGAGGCCATGGGGCCACTGCTGCCGCCAGGGGAGTGCGGCAAGGTGCCGGTGCAGGCCACCTTCCTCGCCACCAGTGGCCTTCCGCCGGGGGAGTACCACCTGAGCGCCATCGCCGACCCGGGCGAGAAGAGGGTGGAGCTCCTCGAGAGCAACAATGCGTTCGCGGGGAAGCGGGTGGGGTGGGGGGACGCGCCGGACTTCATCGTCAAGGCGCTGACGGGATCATCGCTTTCGCGGCCGGGCGAGAACTTCCCGGTCTTCATCAGTGTGTGCAACCAGGGCACCACGAGCGGCGATGCCGAGGTCTTGCTGGTGCTGTCGTCCGACACCGTCATCACCGGCCCCCGGTCTCCCGGAGGCTCGGATGTCTCCGCGGGCCGGGCGTCCCTGGGCTTGCTCGCTCCCGGGCAATGCGTGACGCATCGGCTGACCTCGTCCATCGAGTCCTTCCTGCCCCAGGGCTCCTGGTACCTGGGCGCCATCGTCGATCCGCTCGACGTCCAGCGTGAGCTCTTCGAGCGCAACAACACGCGAGTGGGAGACATGATGGGGAGTGGCTACGGGCCGGACCTCATCGTCAAGAAGGTGGTGGGGCCGGCGAACGCGCGGCCGGACGCCCTCTTCACGGTGTCCGCCACGGTGTGCAACCAGGGCACCCAGCCCGGTGGCTCCGACGTGCTCTTCCTCCTCTCGGAGGACGAGGTCCTGGGCATGCCGGGCACTTCGGCCGACTTTCCGCTCGGGAGCTCGGGCCTGAACGGGCTCGCGCCGGGGGTATGTGCCTCGGTGTCGGCGCAGGTTCGTGCGCCGATGTCCGGCGTGGCCTGGCACCTGGGGGCCATCGTGGATCCGCACAACTCCCTGGTGGAGCTGCTCGAGAACAACAACGCCCGCGTGGGAGAGGTGATGGGGATCGGCGATGGGCCGGACTTCATTGTCTCGAAGGTGTCGGGCCCGGTGAACGTGAGGCCGGGTGACACCGCCACGCTGTCCGCCACGGTGTGCAACCAGGGCACCGCGAGCGGGGCCACGGAAGTGATGATGCTGCTGTCCTCCTCACCGGCCGTGGCTTCTCCGACGAATCCGCGGGGGGAGTGGCCCACCCCGCTCGGCACCGTGCCCGTGAGGACGCTGGGGGTGGGGGAGTGCACCACCGTATCCCTGCGGACCCCCCTGCCCGAGGGCTCCTGGTATCTGAGCGCGGGGGCCGACCCGCTCCTCACCCAGGGGGAGCTCATCGAGAGCAACAACTTCCGGGTGGGAGGGCCCCTGGGCGTGGGGACCGGGCCGGACTTCGTCATCCAGGAGGTGAGCGCTCCGCCGAGCGTGTTTCCGGGCTACTCCTTCTCCGTGTCCGCCACGGTGTGCAACCAGGGCTTCGTGGAGGGCTCCACGGACGTGGGATTCTTCGCGTCGTTCGACACGGTCCCCGGCACACCGGGGCCGATGCAGGCCGAGGGAGACTTCTTCCTCGGCCAGTCCTCGTACGTGTTCCTGGGGGCGGGGCAGTGCGCCCAGGTGCCGCTGTCCACCTCGCTTCCCCAAGAGCTCTACGAGTTCCCGGGGACGTACAACCTGGGAGCCGTCGCGGACGTGTCCAACATCCAGAACGAGCTCGTCGAGTCCAACAACGCGTCCGGACCGGTCCAGGTTGGCGTGGGCTTCGGGCCGGACTTCACCGTCCAGGAGGTGTCGGGTCCGGCGACCGTGCGCTCGGGGGCTTCGTTCCACGTGACCGCGACGGTGTGCAACCAGGGCATCCAGGAGGGCAGCACGGATGTGCTGTTCGTGCTGTCGTCCGATCCGGACATCTCCCTGCCCGCGGGAGCACAGAGTCCGGGGGGAGACGTGTTCCTCGGGAACACGCCGTTGGGCTACCTGCCACCGGGGCAGTGCGTTCCCGTGGAGTGGGAGGTCAGCACCTCGCTCCAGGGTTCGTGGTACCTGGGCGCCATCGTCGACCCGACCAACTTCCAGCGGGAGTTCATCGAGAGCAACAACGCACGTGCGGGCGTCCGGATGGGGTTCGGGGATGGGCCGGACTTCGTCGTCACCCAGGTGTCGGGACCGAGCAGCGTCAGGCCGGGTGACGCCTTCACCGCGTCCGCCACGGTGTGCAACCAGGGTCATTCGAGTGGCTCCACGGACGTGGCCCTCCTCCTGTCCCGTGACGAGGTCATCCTCGCACCGGGCACGCCGCTCTCGGAGTGGGACGTGGTGCTCGCGAGCGCGGGCGTGGGCTCGCTGGAGCCGGGGCAGTGCTCCACGGTGCCGGTGTCCGCGCAGGCTTCCGCCTCGTTCGAGGGGGTCTGGTATCTGGGTGCCATCGCCGACCCGGCCAACGGCCAGCTGGAAGTGCTCGAGCACAACAACGCGTCCTCGGGAGGTTCGATTGGCATCGGCAGCTTGCCGGACTTCGCCGTCACGGCGGTGACGGGTCCCGCGAGCCGGGTGCCGGGAGCCTTGTTCACCGCGTCCGTCACGGTGTGCAACCAGGGCACCGTGCGGGGTTCCACGGATCTGGCCCTCCTGCTCTCCTCGGATGCGGTCATCTCCCTGCCGGGGCCGCAGGTTGGGGGAGACACCCTCGCCGGGAGCGCGGTCGTGGGTCCGCTGGAGCCGGGGCAGTGCACTCCGGTCGCGGTGTCGGCTCAGGCCCCTTCCCTGCCCGATGGGACGTACCACCTGGGGGCCATCGCGGACCCGGTCGACGGAGTGCCGGAGTTCCTCGAGAGCAACAACGCGCACGCGGGTGCCCTGATGGGGATCGGCCATGCGCCGGACCTCATCGTCACGGCGGTGACGGGGCCGGTGAGCGCGAGGACGGACGGTTCCTTCACCGTGTCCGTCACGGTGTGCAACCAGGGCACCGAATGGGGTCATCCGCAAGTGGCTGTCTTCGTGTCTCCGGACCCGGTCATCTCCGGACAGGGTCCATCGTCCGATGACATCCAGGTGGACTCCTTCTTCTTCGGCAGCCTGGCGCCGGAGCACTGCGACACGGTGCGGGTGCGGGCCGACCTCAACTTCGTGCCAGAAGGGACGTACACGCTGGGCGCGGTGGTGGATCCGGACAACGAGCAGCTGGAGTTCATCGAGAACAACAACGCGCACGCGGGCGGTCAGATGGTCATCGGCAACCAGCCGGACCTCGTCGTCCAGTCGGTGACGGGGCCAGCGAACGTGGAGCTGGGGTCGTCCTTCCAGGCACTCGTCACGGTGTGCAACCAGGGCACCGTGCCGTCCATCACGACGGAGGTGCTGCTCGCGCTCTCGGCGGATGAGGTCATCGCGCCCCCGGGATATGGGGACTTCTGGCCCAGCAGTACGTCGTCCGTCGGGCCGTTGCCTGGAGGTCAGTGCGTCACGGTGCCGGTGTCCGCGCAGGCCTCCGTCGCCCACGGGCTGAGCGAGGGCGTCTATCACCTGGGTGCCTTCATCGATCCATATGAGCGGCAGCCGGAGCTCTCCGAGGAGAACAACGCGCGTGCGAGTGGTCTGTTCGGCATCGGCGTCGGGACGGACTTCGTCGTCACGGCGGTGACGGCTCCGACGAGCGTGGAACCGTGGGCGGAGCTCCCCGTGTCCGTCACGGTGTGCAACCAGGGCACCCGCTACGGGAGCGCGAGCGTGGACGTCGTCCTCTCGAAGGACACCACCATCGACTGGCCGGACTCGTCCGGAGGTGACGACTTCTTCCTCGGCTCCGTGTTCGCGTATCTGTCTCCCGGAACGTGCGAGACGCGGCCGTTGACGTCCTCCGTCTCTGTCTCCGTGCCCGAGGGCGTGTACCACGTGGGGACCCTCATCAGATCCGGAGGCAGGGAGCAGGAGCTCATCACGAGCAACGACACGTACCGGGGCGGCCGGGTCGGCGTGGGGTACCAGCCGGACCTCGTCATCGAGGCCGTGTCCCTCCCGGCGCGCCTGCAGCCGGGTGCTTCAATCAGCGGCTCCGCGACCGTGTGCAACCGGGGACTCCAGCGTGCCTCCTCGCACGTGGTGCTCGTGCTCTTCAAGGACGAGTCTCCCTCCGTGCCCTTCGAGCCATACGGAGACGTGTGGCTCGCCAGCGGAAACACCGGGCCGCTGCCCGCCGGGCAGTGCGTTCCGGTGGAGGTGTCCGGGAGCGTGCCCTACCTGTCGGGGGCCTGGCGCATGGGCGCCTTCGTGGACCCGGACGGCAACACGCCGGAGTTCTTCGAGGACAACAACGTGTTCGTGAGCGGCGAGGTGAGCATGGGGACGGGGGTGGACTTCGCTGTCACCGAGGTGACGGGGCCGGCGAGCGTCCGTCCGGGCATGTCCTTCGACGCCTCCATCACCGTGTGCAACCAGGGGGACGACGCGGCCAGCACGACCGTGGAGCTCGTCTTCTCCTCGGACACCTCCGTCCATCCGTCATCCCAGTACCCGGGGGATGTCTACGTCTCCAGTGCCACCACGGGCCAGATGTTTCCGGGGCAGTGCAGGACGATTCAGCTCTCGGACTGGACTCCCTCCCTGGCCAAGGGGCGCTGGTACCTGGGCGGAATCGTGGACCCGGCCGGGCAGCATGAGGAGCTCCTGGAGAGCAACAACGCGCTCGTGGGCGGCCCTGTCACCGTTCAGTAGTGCGTGACGTGCTCGCGCGGTCGGGTGAGGAGACCTCATCGCGCGAGTCAAGAGGTGTGATGCACCCACCGCGCCGCACCGACGGCGCGGTGGAGCTTCCGCGTAAGTGCCTGTGACGACTTGGCACGGCAACGTCGCGCTACATGTTCGTAGCTGAGAACTTGCCAAAGATCGCGACTTGCTGAAGATGGTGTCTGCAGGGGCGCGCGCGGGCACGTGTGACCTGCGTTGAAAGAAGGAACCACATGGACCAGTTCGACCAGAACAAGCAGGCCGCAAAGATTCGTGTCGTCGGCGTCGGTGGCGCCGGCTGTAACGCGGTCAACACGATGATCCTGGCGAAGCTTGAGCGGGTCGACTTCATCGCCGCGAATACCGACGTGCAGGCGCTGGCCGCCAACAAGGCGCCCGTGCGGTTGCAGCTCGGCCAGACCCTCACCAAGGGCCTGGGCGCGGGTGCCAACCCGGAGATGGGCCGCGAGGCCGCGCTCGAGTCGCGCGATCAGATCGCCTCCATGCTCGAGGGCGCGGACATGGTCTTCGTCACCGCCGGCATGGGCGGTGGCACCGGCACGGGCGCGGCGCCCATCATCGCCGACATCGCCAAGAGCCTCGGCTGCCTCACCGTGGGCGTGGTCACCAAGCCCTTTCTCTTCGAGGGCAACAAGCGCCGCAAGCAGGCGGAGCAGGGCCTGGTGGAGCTCAAGGCCGCGGTGGACACCCTCATCACCATCCCCAACCAGCGGCTGCTCACCCTGAGCAACGAGCCCATGCCGCTGCTGGAGACCTTCAAGCGCGCCGACGAGGTGCTCCTCAACGCCGTCCAGGGCATCTCGGACCTCATCCAGTACCACGGCTACATCAACGTGGACTTCGCCGACGTGAAGACCATCATGAGCGACAAGGGTCTGGCGCTCATGGGCACCGGCCACGCCTCCGGCGACAAGCGCGCGCTCAACGCCATGCAGCAGGCCATCTCCAGCCCGCTGCTGGAGGACGTCTCCATCGACGGCGCCACCGGCCTGCTCATCAACATCACCGGCGGCCGCGACATGACCCTCCAGGAGGTCAACGAGGCCCTCACGCTGGTGCACGACGCGGCCGATGGCGAGGCGGAGATCATCTTCGGCTCGCTCATCGACGACAACATCCGCGACGAGGTGAAGATCACCATCATCGCCACGGGCTTCGTGTCGCGCGATGCGAAGGTGCGCCAGGTCCCCCAGGTGGTGCAGGTGCCGGTGGTGTCCCGCCCCACGCCCGCCTCGCTGACCGCGGCGCGCGAGGAGGTGGCCAGCCTGGTGCCCGCCAAGGCTGGTGTGCGGACGATGGCCTCGGTGGATGGGCGCTCGCTGGCCAGCCGCACCGCGGTGGTGAAGGACGCGGCGCTGCCCCTGGACGAGGACCAGTTCGACATCCCCACCTTCCTGCGCCGCCAGGGCCAGACGGAGATGCCGTGAGGCGAGGGCTCCGGTCCGGAAGGGCTGGGGTCTTCCCGAGCTAGCGCCCGGGCAGGCGGGCCACGTTCGCCGCCCGCTGGTGGCGCCCGGAGAGAGCGTCACTGCGCGACAGCAGCGTGTCCAGCTCGCGGTAGAGCTCGTCGACGCGCTCGGGCAGCCGCGGCGCGGGGACCACCCCATCGCCGGAGAGCTGCTCCAGCAGGGAGTCCGCGCGCTGCAGGAGTTGATGGGCCCGGAGGAGGGCCCGGCCCGCGCGAGTGCCTTGGGGCGAGAAGAGCGTGCCCCCTTGGTAGAGGGCCTCGACGGCCGCGCGGTTGGTGCGAAGGCGCTCGGCCACTCGCGCCCGGTACATCTCCAGCCGCCGCTCTCGGCGCGCGCCCTGGAGATCCACCACTGTTCCTGTCGTGGAGGGCTTCACGGCCAGGGACGCTACGCCATTTACCTACATGCCCGCAACTTCCCGGCGGGAGGCGCGTTGTCTCCTTGTCAGGTCGAAGGTGGGGGTTTAGGTTGCCCCGCCTCACACGGAGGGGTTGCCAGCCATGTTCAAGAAGCTGCTCATCGCCAACCGGGGTGAGATCTCCCGGCGCATCAACACCGTGGCCAAGGGGATGGGGTTGTCCACCGTGGCCGTCTATTCGGACGCGGACGCGGAGCTGCCCTTCGTGCGCGAAGCGGATCAGGCCGTGCGCCTGGGGCCCGCGCCCGCGAAGGACAGCTACCTGAACATCCCCGCCATCCTCGAGGCGGCGAAGTCCACGGGCGCCGACGCGGTTCACCCCGGCTACGGCTTCGTGTCGGAGAACGCCGAGTTCGCCAACGCGTGCAAGGACGCCGGCATCACCTTCGTGGGCCCGCCTCCCGAGGCGATGCTGCGGATGAAGGACAAGAGCCAGGCGCGCAAGCTGGTGTCCGCCGCGGGCGTGCCGGTGGTGCCCGGCACCGAGGACGTGCTCCCGGACGCGGGCGCCGCGCTGGCCGCCGCGGAGAGCATCGGCTACCCGGTGCTGTGCAAGGCCGCGGGCGGTGGCGGTGGCATCGGCATGGCCGCGGCCAACAACCCCGCCGAGCTGGAGAAGGTCTTCCGCCAGTGCACGGATCGCGCGAAGGCCGCCTTCGGCCGCGAGGGCGTGTACATCGAGCGCTACTTCCCGGCTCCTCGTCACATCGAGGTGCAGATTCTGGGTGACCACCACGGCCACCTCATCCACTGCCTGGAGCGCGAGTGCTCCATCCAGCGCCGGCACCAGAAGGTGGTGGAGGAGGCCCCCTCGCCGCTCTTCGCGGACGGGCGCAACCCGGAGCTGGCCCAGAAGCTGTTCACGGCGGCCGTCACCGCGGCCAAGGCGTTCGGCTACGCCAACGCCGGCACGGTGGAGTTCCTCTACTCGGACGGCAACATCTACTTCATCGAGATGAACGCCCGGCTCCAGGTGGAGCACCCGGTGACGGAGCTGACCACGGGGTTGGATCTCATCGGCTGGCAGCTGCGCATCGCCTCCGGCGAGAAGCTCACCGTGAAGCAGGAGGACGTGAAGCGGCGCGGGGCGGCGCTCGAGTTCCGCATCTACGCGGAGGACCCGGTGAAGTTCTTCCCCTCGCCGGGCCCGCTCAAGGTGTACCAGCCGCCCACGGGTGAGGGCGTGCGCCTGGACTCGGGCTACGCCGAGGGCAACACCGTCACGCCGAACTATGACCCGATGATCGCCAAGCTCATCGTCTCGGGCGCCACGCGCGCCGAGGCCATCGAGCGCTCCATCCAGGCGCTGGAGGGCTTCCGCATCGAGGGCATCAAGACGAACATCCCCCTGCACCTGCGCATCCTGAAGGATCCGGTCTTCCGCGCGGGCGACCTGAACACGCGCTTCCTGGAGCACCACGCGAAGCCGTAGCCAGGGGCGGCACCCTTTCCACGCAGCACGTAGAGCACGCAGCACCCCTTTCGGATCCAGAGGAGCACAGCGTATGGCGGACGTGGCGGCGCACATCACCGGAACGGTGTGGAAGATCGAGGTGACGGTCGGGCAGCAGGTCAAGTCGGGCGACACGCTCGTCATCCTCGAGTCCATGAAGATGGAGATGCCGGTGGAGGCAACCGAGGACGGCACGGTGAAGGAGATCCGCTGCAAGGAGTCCCAGCCCGTCAACGAGGGCGACGTCCTCGTGGTGCTCGGTTAGCGGGCCGCGCGGTGCAGCCGTCCGCCCTGCATGTGGAGGACCGGGACGATGGCGTCCGCGTCCTCACCCTGTCCAACCCGGCGCGGCGCAACGCGCTCGATGATGAGCAGGTGGCCCGGTTGGACGAGGCGCTGGCCTCGGCCCCCGGGCGCGTGCGCGCCGTCCTCATCCGGGGCGAGGGCGGGGCCTTCTGCTCGGGCTACGACCTGAACCTGCTGGCGGCGCCCACCGGGGACCGCCTGCCCGACGACGCGCTGATGGCGTGCCTGGCGCGGCTGGAGTCGCTGCCGCTGCCCAGCGTCGCGCTGGTGCGGGGCGCGGCCTTCGGGGCGGGCTTCGACCTGTCGGCCTCGTGTGACTTCCGGGTGGGCGCGGAGGATGCGCTCTTCAGCATGCCCCCGGCGCGGCTGGGCATCGTCTACTCGCCGGACGGGCTGACGCGCGCGGCCCGGTTGGTGGGCGTGGCGCGCGCCAAGAACCTCTTCCTCACCGGACGGCGGCTGGACGCGAAGGAGGCGCTAGCCTGGGGACTGCTGGATGAGTGCCTCCCGGCGGCCGACGCGGAGACGCGGGCCCTGGAGCTGTGCCGGACGCTCGCGGCGCAGGCTCCCCTGGCGGTGGCGGGAATGAAGGAGACCTTCCGGCTGCTCACGCGCCCGGCGCTGTCCGACGAGGAGCGGGCGCACCTGCGCGAGGTGCGGGCCCGCTCCTTCGCCAGCGAGGACGCGAAGGAGGGCAGGGCGGCGTTCCTCGAGAAGCGCACGCCCCGCTTCCGCGGCCAGTGAGGCTGGCCGCCCCCTGACGGCTCAGGTGTCGCCGAAGAGCTCGCCCATCCGCAGCTGCAGCGCGGAGGCGATCTTGTACAGCGACGAGATGGACGCCGAGGACTCGGCGCGCTCGATCTGCGACAGCAGCGACACGGACAGGCCGGTGCGGCGCGCCAGCTGCTTGAGGGTGAGATCCTGCGTCTTGCGCGCGTCGCGGATGGTGCGGCCGATGGCGCGGTGGAGATCCGCCTCGGGGTCCTGCGACAGACCCTTCTTGGCCAGCGCGTTGCGCACGGCGCCGAGGAACTGGTCCGGCTCCATCGGCTTCTTCACGTAGTCACTCGCCTGGTTCTTCAGCGAGGCCACGGCCGTGTCGACGGTGGGGTACGCGGTGGCGACGATGACGGCCACGTCCGTGTCGTACTTGCGAATCTGCTCCAGCACCTCGGTGCCGGACATGACGGGCATCATCATGTCCAGGATGACCAGGTGGAAGTCCGCACTGCGGAGGATCTCCACCGTCTTGGTGGGGTCCGTCGTGGTGACGACGTCGTAGCCCTCACGCATCAGCACGAGCTTGAGGTAGTCGCAGTTGTCCTGCTCATCATCGACCACCAGGATACGAATCTGCACGAACCTTCTCCTCCCGTGTGGGGTGGAAGCCCGTGGCCCGGGGTCGTGCGCCATGGGGGCGGCGCACGGAAGATCCCTCGGGCTACTTGCCGCCTCCCTGTTGTTTTCGGCTCTTCTCGTAGTCCTCGACCATCTTCTTGACGGTAGGCGCCATCTCGTGATCGGGCGCGAGCCGCAGGAAGTCGCGGTAGTACTGCGCGCCTTCATCGAAGCGGCCGAGCTGGGCCGCCGTGGAGCCCTTCAGCATGTAGCAGGGCGCGAAGGAGGGGTCGGTGTCGATGCACTTCTTGAAGAGCCGATCCGCCTCCCGGTACTGCTGCTTGCGGTTGAGGACGCGACCATCCTCGAAGAACTTCTTGGCCTGCTCCCGGGCCGGGTCGGCCTTGGGCGTCTCCGTCGCCGTGGGACGGCGCGCCGTGCCCGTGTCGGGCTTGTCGCTGGCGGGCTTCGTGGAGCCGAGCGCGGCGTCCACCTTGGCCTTCAGCTCGGCGTGCTCCGGGGCGAAGGCGAGCGTGCCCTCGGAGGCCTCGAGGTGCTTCTGGGCCTCCTCGTAGCGGCCCGCGTCGAACTCCTTCTGCGCCAGGTCCAGGCTCTGCTTGGACTGCTGCTCGGCGAGCGCCTGGGTCAGCAGCTCCTCCGCCTCGGAGGGGCGCTGGCCGTTGGCGTCCTTGATGGTCTCGAGCGTGTCGACGGCCTTGTCGAAGTCACGCGCGTCGATGGCGGCCCGGGCGCTCTGGATCTTCTCCGCGAGCTGCTGGGCGGGATCGGCCGGATTCTGGGCCTGGGTGGGCTCCTTCGGCTCGGCCGCCACGACGGGCTTGGTGGGCTGCGGAGTGCCGCCGTCATCCGAGGACTGGCCGAACATGAACCAGGCCGCGCCACCGCCCACGACGACCAGGGCGACGACCGCGATGGCCACCAGCGGCATCTTCGAGCCCTTGGCGGCGGCGGCCTCGTTGGCCAGCCCCTTGGCGTTCTGCCCGGGGCCGATGAAGCGCAGCTTCACGTGGCCGAGCTCGACGAGGTCGCCATGCGCGAGCGGGGCCTGCGCGTAGCTCTCGCCGTTGACGCTCATCCCGTTGGCCGACTGCAGGTCGATGATGCGCCACTCGCCGGAGTCCTCGCGGACGATCTTGGCGTGCGTGCGCGACAGCGACCGGTGGTCGAGCGCGATGTCGTTGTCCTCGGTGCGGCCGATCCGCATCTCCGTGCGGATGCAGGCGAACTCCTGGCCCTTGAACTCGGCGCTCACCACCAGCAGGCGCGGGGCGTCGTTCACGGCCACCGCCTGGACCTTGCGCGGCCGGTTCATCTCCACCTGATCCAACCGGATCACCGCGGTGGAGTGACGGCGCTGATCCTCCGGGGAGGGAGTGGTGGAGGTGTCCTCCTCCTGCTCTTCTTCCTCCTCCTCCGGCGCGGAATGCTCCGCCTCCGGCTCGGCGTCGGTCATGGTGGTGGGTTGCGAGCTCTGAGCCTCGGCCATGGCCGCCTGTAGTGCCAGCGCGGGCATGCGCACGGTGGGCGCACCGGAGCCGGCAACCGGGCCGGCCTGTGCTCCCTCCTGCTGCAGGGCCAGATCGTAGTCGCCGATCTGGATGAGGTCTCCATCCCCGACCTGGACCTGGCCCTGGATGCGCTCTCCGTTGATGCGCACCCCGTTGTAACTGCCCAGGTCCTCCACCAGCACGTGTCCGTTCTGGCGTAGCAGGCGCGCGTGACGACGCGACACGTTTCGTTCGGTCAGGCGGATGGTGTTTCCTTCCTGACGGCCGATCGTGATTTCGTCGCGCGCGAAGGGGACTACAGTCTTTCGCCCCTCGTCGTCTTCGATGATGAGCTTCAGCACGGGTTGGGTCCCCTTACAGCTATAGCAGAACGTCCCCCGGCACCTCAAGGAGGGCATCCACCCCAAATGACAGGGCTTTTCCCGCACCAAGCTGCCTCGCCCGGTCGGTTGTCTATCGGACAGATGGCCGCGGGGGGTGGATCAGGGCTCCCGCATATAAGGAGGGAATCGGGCCCTGGGGAGGTGGGATAGAGTCCGCCCCCATGCGGAAGATCATCAGCAGCCTCCTGTGCGCTGCGGCCGTGGCGCTTCTGGTGGCTCCTCCGGCCCGGGCCGAGGAGTCCGCCGCGGACATCGCCCGCCGGAGCCGTGAGCGGGGAGCCCTCAACCTGCTCGGCCTGCGGGCGGAGCTGAAGCTCACCACGGTGACGAAGGAGGGTCGGCGCAAGGAGCAGGTGCTCACCTCGACGGCGAAGCGGGTGGAGGGGCGGCTGTGCTCGCTCGCGCGCTTCTCGCAGCCCGCGGGCGTGGCCGGGGTGGCGGTGCTCTCCATCGAGGGCGCCAAGGGCGAGCCGTCCGACATCTCGCTCTACCTGCCCAAGCTGAAGCGGGTGCGGAAGGTGGCGAAGGGGCAGCGGGGCCAGTCCTTCATGGACACGGACTTCAACTACGCGGACCTGGGCGGCACCGGCGGCGAGCGCGATGAGTCGCTCCGGCTGGCGGGTGAGGCGAAGGTGTTGGACCGGCCCGCCCACGTGCTGCGCGGCCAGGCCGGTCCGGACTCGCCCTACGGAGAGGTGACGCTCTACGTGGACAAGGAGACGGATGTGCCGCTGAAGGCCGAGTACTCGGATCGCGAGGGCAAGCCCTTCAAGGTGTACCGCGCCGTGCAGCTCAAGAAGTTCAAGGACCGGGTCGTCGCCTCGCCCTCCGTGATGGAGAACCTCCAGACGGGCTCGAGCACGACGCTGGAGGTGCTGAAGCTGGAGGAGGTCCAGCTCGGCGACGAGGCCTTCACCGAGCGGGCCCTGGAGCGCGGGTGAGGCACGGCTCGACGACACTGCTGGCCCTGGTGCCCGCGCTGGCGCTCGCGTCCACGCAGGAGGCGGGTGCCCCGCTGGAGGAGCTCTCGTCGGGGACTGCCGCCATGCCCGAGGTGCGGGTGAGCGGCGACGTGCGGCTGCTGGCGGGCGTGGACACCGGCTTCCAGCCGCGCCGCGCGGACGGCCTGAGCGAGCACGTGGTGGACGGGTGGGGGCGGGCGTCGCTCGTCACGGACGTGAAGCTGAGCCCCACCCTGCGGGCCGTGGTCGAGGGACGGGCCTTCTGGCGCGGCGGGGCCGAGAAGGGTTTCGAGCGGGCGAAGTCCTCCTTCGAGCCTTACCTGGGCGAGGCCTTCCTCGACGTGTACACGAAGTGGGTGGACGTGCGGGTGGGGCAGCAGACGTTGGCCTTCGGCGCCAACACGTTCTTCGCGCCCTCGGACCTCCTCAACCCGAGGGATCTGCGCCAGGGCTTCGTGGTGCTGGAGCCGGACGACCTGAAGCTGCCCGTGTTCGCCGCCCGGGCGATCGCCACGGTGGGGCCGCTCACCGTCACCGGCGTGTGGGCGCCCTTCTTCGCCCCGAACCGCTATGACGTGTTCGGCCAGGACATGGCGGCGTTGCAGCCGCCGCTCGGGGTGGCGGTGCCCCTGTCGGTGAAGCCCTCGGTGGAGGACTGGTTGCAGCCGCGCCTGCTCGAGACGGAGCGGCCCGGCCTGCCGGGAGACCTGGGCCTGCGCGTCACCGGCGACGTGGGCCGGGTGAAGCTGGGGGGCTCCTGGGTCTGGGCCAACGAGAAGCTGCCCCAGGTGACGATCGACCCGGAGCTGGACGCACTGTGGCGTGCCCAGCAGCGCGGCGAGCCGGCGGACACCGCCCTGCTGCTGTCCCTTCAGGAGCGGGTGCGCTCGGGCGAGTCGCTCGTCACCGGCCGTTATGCGCGCCAGCACGTGGTGGCCGCCGAGGCGAGCACGCTGGTGGGGCCCGCGCAACTCGACGTGGACGTGGGCTTCAGCCCCTCGCGGACCTTCTACGGAGACCGGCTGCGCCCGCTGCGCAAGCCCGCGGCGACGTGGGTGGTGGGCGTGTCCCAGGCGGAGGAGTCGGAACTCTTCTACTCCGTCACCTATACCGGGCTCGCGGTGCCGCGCGTGGGCGAGCAGGAGCTGCTCTTCCTGCTGGAGCCGGGCACGGCACGGGGACGGGAGCACACGGCCTTCCTCCACCTGCTGGTGGGCGATGTCCGGTACTCGCTGCTGGGAGGACGGCTGGAGGTGGGCCTGCGCGGGGCCTTCGAGCCCATCCAGCGCTCCTTCCTCGTGGCGCCGCGTGTCGAGTGGCGGGTGGACGAGCGGGTACACCTGGGGCTCGCGGCCGAGGTGTACGGTGGCCCGTCCTACAGCCCCTTCGGCTACTTCGGCCGCAACGACCAGGTGCTCGCCTCGCTGCGAGTGATGCTGTAGCCCCTGCCCCCGCCTGGCGGCCGGCCCGGCGAGGGGAGGGGAGCGAACGGATGGAGGGCCCCGGGCTCTGGCCGAGGTCGACCGGAGGGGGAGGCGGGGATATAAGGCCGCGACCCGCGCCGGATGCGCGGGCCCGAGCAGACGGAGGCATGTTTCCCCGTGGCGAGTGACGGACCCCAGCAGCAGGAACCGCGGACGTTCACCGAGGCCATCCTCGGTCAGGGCATCCACCAGGAGTCATGGGCGAAGCGCTGGATGGCGCTGGAGCCCTCGCTGCGCGTGGCGTTGGCGACGGCCATCTTCGCGGCGCTGCTCTTCATCCCCTACCTGGGCGCGGTGGGCCTGTGGGACCCCTGGGAGACGCACTACGGCGAGGTGGGGCGCGAGATGGTCCAGCGCCGCGACTATGTGTTCCCCTTCTGGGAGAACGCGTGGTTCTTCTCCAAGCCGCCGCTCACCATGTGGATGCAGGCGCTGGGCATGCAGGTGGTGGGCACGCTGCGCTCCGAGGGTGCGCTGGGCCTCTACACCGAGTGGGGCATGCGGATGCCCTTCGCCCTGCTGAGCATCACCGCGGTGTCGCTGCTGTCGCTGGCGGTGGCGCGCGTGGTGAACCGGCGCGCGGGCCTGGCCACCGGCTTCGTGCTGGCCACCATGCCCCTCTACTTCCTGCTCACCCGGCAGACGGTGACGGACACGCCCTTCGTCACCACGCTGGTGTGCGCCATGGCGTGCGCGCTCATCGGCCAGCTCGACGAGACCACGAAGCACCGCGCCGCCTGGTGGTACGCCTTCTACGTCTTCGCGGGCCTGTCCGCCCTGGCCAAGGGCCTGCTGGGCGTGGGCCTGCCGGCCGTCATCCTCATCCTCTACGCCCTCTTCGCCGTCATCCCCTACGACGGGCCGAGCCTCAACGCGCACCTGCGCTGGCTGCTGGAGCCGGCCTTCCGCGCCGAGGTGCGCGAGGGCAAGCGCCCCATGCCCGTGCTGTGGGCGCAGATGTACAAGATGAAGCTGGGCACCGGCATCCTCGTGTTCTGCGCGGTGGCCGTGCCCTGGTACCTCGTGCTGAGCCTCTTCAAGGGCGTGGACGACGAGGGCAAGCTCTTCTGGTACCGCTTCTTCATCCACGACCACCTCAACCGCCTGAGCGCGGGCGTGCACACCACGACGCCGGGCGGCACCTTCATCTACTTCATCGAGCAGGGTGGCTTCGCCATCTTCCCCTGGGTGGCGCTGGTGCCGGGGGCCTTCGCCGTCGTGTCGCGGCTGCGGGTGCGCTCGGAGAAGAAGGCGGACCACCTGGCCCTCATCGCCGCGCTCTGGGTGGCCTTCTCCTTCACCCTGCTGGCGTCCTCGGCCACCAAGTTCCACCACTACGTCTTCCCGGTGCTGCCGGGCCTGGCCGTCCTCATCGCGCTCTTCGTGGACCGGCTGTGGGAGGAGGGCATCGCCACCCATGCGATGAGCCTCGTCTTCGGGCTCGTCCTCTTCATCCTCGTGGGCCACGACCTGGCCAACAACCCGAAGGACTTCACCGATCTCTTCGTCTACAACTACGACCGGCCCTACCCCTCCGAGCTCGTCACCAAGCCCATCGCCATGTTCGCCTCGCGCCCGCTGTGGATGGGCGACATGCTGGCGCTGGTGCTGATCGCCGTGGGCGCCTGGCTCGCGGTGGGGGTGTTCCCGGCCAAGGCGCGAGGCTCCTCGGTGGGCGCGCGCGCGGTGGCGCTGCTGTGCCTGCTGGTGGGCGGCGCCTTCCTGCTTCCCCTGGCCTCGCGCGGCACGGTGGGGGCCACGTGGCCGCTGGGCGTGGCCCTGTTCCTCCTGGGCGCCTGGCTGGCGTGGAATGCCTACGCGGCGGGCGAGGAGTCGCGCACCGGGTTGTGGGTCTCCGCCACCGCCTTCCTGATGGTGGGCGCGGTGCTCTTCGCGCGCTCGGTCCGGTTGTCGGCGCCGAGCGACTCGCTCCTCAGGAGCCTGTCCGAGCCCGTCAACGTGAAGATGGCCATGGGCTTCACCTTCGCGGTGGCCGGGGCGCTGGCGGTGGTGGCGGCGGTGCAGCGCTCGCGGGTGATGCTGTACAGCACCTTCTGGGCGCTCGCGGCCGGCTTCGCCCTCTGGTTCAACTGGGGCCACTGGGTGGACCTCTCCCACCACTGGACGCAGAGGGATCTCTTCTGGCGCTACTACGCCCAGCGCAAGCCGGACGAGCCCATCGCCGCCTTCCTGATGAACTGGCGCGGGGAGACGTTCTACTCGCGCAACCAGGTGAAGCAGGTGCGCGAGGTGGGCAAGCTCAAGCCCTTCGTGGACCAGCCCGGCCGCGAGTGGGCGCTGGTGGAGCACAACCGGCTCGGGCTGCTGAAGCAGACCGTGGGCACCCACAGGGTCGTCACCGTCATCGACCGCGACATCAACAACAAGTTCGTCCTGGTGACCGTCGATTGAGTGGAATCTCCGTCCAGGGCCTCGCCCGGCGCTTCGGCGCGCGCACCGCGGTCGAGGGGCTGACCTTCGACATCAATCCGGGCGAGGTGTTCGGCCTGCTCGGGCCCAACGGGGCGGGGAAGACGACCACGGTGCGCATGCTCACCGGCCTCCTCCGACCGTCGGAGGGGGAGGCTCGCGTGTGGGGCCACTCGGTGCGCGAGGACGGCGAGGCGCTGCGCCGCGTGGTGGGGCTCCTCACCGAGCAGCCCGGCCTCTATGAGCGGCTCAGCGCGCGCGACAACCTGCGCTTCTTCATGAAGCTGCACGAGCTGGACGAGCGCGTGGCCTGGCCGCGGGCCCTGGCCTACCTGGAGCGCTTCGGGCTGGCGGGCCGCGAGAACGATCCCTGCGGGAGCTTCTCCAAGGGCATGCGGCAGAAGCTGGCCATCGTGCGCACGCTGGTGCACGACCCCAAGGTCATCTTCCTGGACGAGCCCACGAGCGGGTTGGACCCCGAGTCCGCGCGCACTGTGCGTGACGCGGTGGCGGAGCTGGCGGCGGAGGGGCGCACCATCGTGCTGTGCTCGCACAACCTGGCCGAGGTGGAGCGGTTGTGCACACGGGTGGCGGTGGTGAAGGGGCGGCTGCTGGCGATGGCGCCGGTGAGCGAGCTGCGGCGCGCGGGCAGCGCGCTGGAGGTGAAGGTGGAGGGCGAGGCCGGGCGCTTCGTCGCCGCGCTGTCGGCGCTGCCCTTCGCGCCCAACGTGCTCGCCGAGGGCGGGAGGCTGCGGGTGATGCTGGAGGACGAGGAGCAGGCCCCGGACGTGGTGGCGTGCCTGGTGGGGGCGGGGGCTCGCGTACGCAGCGCGGTGCCGGCCCAGCGTCCGCTCGAGGAGGTCTACCTGGAGCTCATCCGCGAGGGGAGGGTGTGAGCATGGCGTTCCGTCCCCGGCGCGCGCTGGCCGTCTTCTGGAAGGACTTCCTGGATCTGCGCAGGAACCCGTCGCTGCTGCTGGCCATGGCGGCACTGCCCATGGTGCTGGTGGTGGTGCCCATCGGGGTGGTGTGGACGTACGTGCACAACCCGGATGACCCCGGCCTGCGGGTGGTGGCGCTCTACTACAACCCGGGCCTGCCGCTGGGGGCGAGCGCGGCGCGCTACCTGGTGGAGCGCACGCTGCTGGACTGGTTCGGCATGTTCCTGGTGATGCCGGTGTTCGTGCCCATCCTCATCTCCTCGCAGAGCGTGGCGGGGGAGAAGGAGCGGCGCACGCTGGAGCCGCTGCTGGCCTCGCCGGTGACGGCGGCGGAGCTGGTGATGGGCAAGAGCCTGGCCTCGCTGGTGCCGGCGGTCATCATCACCTGGGTGGCCTTCGCGCTGCTGTGTGTGGGGGTGGACGTGGTGTCGTGGCCGCTGGGGGAGGGCCTGATGATGCCCAACGCGCTGTGGCTCTTCGGGGTGCTGGTGCTGGCGCCGCTGTTCGCCTTCTTCGGCAACGGGGTGGCGGTGCTCATCTCCGCGCGGGTGGCCGACGCCCGGACGGCGCAGCAGCTCTCAGCGCTGGTGGTGCTCCCCCTGGTGGGGCTGGTGGCGGGCCAGGTGGCGGGGTTCCTGACGGCGGGGGCGGCCTACTACGCCCTCCAGGGGGCGGTGGTGCTCCTGCTGGACGCGGGGCTGCTCTGGGCGAGCATCCGCCTGCTGGACCGGGAGCGGCTGCTGAGCCGCTGGGGGTAGACGGGCGGACATGCGCATGCCGGGTTGACTGGCCAAGTACGCGGAACCTCTGGCATGTTTGGGGGAGCAGGCCGGGGGAGGTGCGATCGGCGGGCATGCAATGGACCCGGACGCTATCCGTTAGAGGGGTAGGTGGGCCCCCGGTAGGTCGACGCGTTCTCTGGAGGCGACGAAAGCACGATGGGATTCTTCGGTACGATCAAGGACGAGGCGAAGCGCAACTTCATCGCGCGCGCTGACGAGGCGAAGGGCGAGATTGTCTACAAGTATCCGGAGAAGAACATCCGGATGCTCACCCAGCTCACCGTCGATGCCGACGAGGTCGCCCTCTTCGTGAAGGACGGGAAGGTGGAGGGCAAGCTGGGGCCAGGGCGGCACCAGCTGGACACGAGCAACATCCCGTTCCTGTCGCGGCTGGTGGAGGGCTTCACCGGCGGCAACCTGTTCATCTCCGAGGTCTTCTTCGTCTCCACGCGCGAGTTCACGGGCGTGAAGTTCGGCGGCCCCATCGGTGACGTGCGCGACCCGGAGACGGGGCTGGGCATCGGGACGATGGTGTACGGCGACTTCTCCCTCCGGGTGACGGAGCCGGAGAAGCTGGTGGTGGGCCTGGTGGGCATGGGCCGCACGAGCAACGCGGAGTTCCTGGGCTGGTTCAAGAACCAGGTGCTCAAGGTGACGCGGGACCGTATCGCCGAGCTGCTGGTGAAGAAGAAGTGGCCGCTGCTGGACGTGACGAGCGGTGCGTACACCGAGGAGATCGAGACCGAGGTGATCGCCGGCCTGAAGCCGCACGTGGACACCTACGGGATGACCGTGGTGCGGATGGGCAACTTCCACGTCAGCATCAAGGAGGAGGACGAGGCGACGCTGAAGAAGCTGTCGAAGGACGTGGCGTACTCGCGTCTGGCGGGTGGCTTCCAGCAGTACGCGCAGGGTCAGGCGATGCTGGGGGCGTCCGAGGGCATGGCCAAGGGTGGTGGCGGTGCGGATGGCGCGCTGCAGGGGATGGGGATGGGGATGGGCTTCGGAATGGCCCAGATGTTCTCCAACCAGCAGCAGCAGAATCAGCAGCAGCAGTTCCAGCAGCAGCAGCAGCAGCCTGCTCCGGCGGCGGCTCCGGCGGACACGAGGAGCCCGGCGCAGCGGCTGAAGGAGCTGAAGGAGCTGAAGGACGCGGGAGTGCTCTCGGACGACGAGTACAACGCGAAGCGTGCCGAGCTGATGAAGCTGCTGTAGTCCCGGGGTTCAGACCTCGCCCCCCACCCCTCTCCCCCTGGGAGAGGGACGGGGTGAGGGTCTAGGACTCAGTGGGTTCCACGCCGAGGCTTCCGTCCGTGTTCCGGGCGGGAGCCTTGGTGCTTTCTGGGGACCTTGGAGGCGCGGGCCTTGGCGCGGCTTGCCTTGCGGGTCGAGGCCGTCTTCGACACGGAGGGAGCGGTTTCCGTCCTGGGGGCCGGAGGAGCCGCCGGAGTGTTCTCGGGCGAGGCCGGAGCGGAGGGGGGCGGTGGCTCCTGTACGGGAGCCTTGTCCTCGCCCCGGACGTCCAGCTTGATGGGCACACCCAGGGTGGTGCCGAGCCGGAGCAGGAGCACGTCCGGAGCGATGCCGTTCTCGCCCATCTGCTGGGCGACCTCGCGCGCGGAGAGCGCGTTGCCGTGGGCCCAGAGGCCCGAGAGGAACGTGCCGGCCTCGGGGCTGTGCCACCAGGACGGGCCGAAGCGCGCCTTCAGCTGACCCTGGAGCTGGCCCGCGAGGAACCAGGCGCGGAAGTTGTCCGCTGACTGGTAGAAGTCCTCCTGCTCCACGAGGTAGCGCGCGACGTCGTCATCCGTCGCGGGCATCTCGTCGACGCGCTCGATGAGGGCCTTGTACAGCTCCCGGGCGTCCGCGCCCTCCTGGCGGTGCAGGGCGAGCTGGTACAGCAGCCGGCCCGCGGCGCGGCGGATGAGGAACAGCTTGTGGGCGCTGGTGGCGGCCAGGTACTCGGTGCGGTCCTTCCCCGTCAGGCCCGCGTGCTCCTCCAGCCAGACGGGGTCCTCCATCAGATCCTCGAGGAGGGCGGCGTAGGACTCGGTGACGGTGGGGTTGCCCAGCTTGGCCAGCTCGAAGCGAGGCTCCTTCGTGAAGGCGTAGTGCAGCGCATGGCCGAGCTCGTGCAACAGCCGGCCCTGCTCCAGCGCGCCCTCGACGGGCCGCACCGACAGGCGCACGTCACCAGGGACGGCGACCCCCAGCGTCAGCGGGCGCGAGTTCTTGCGCTTCACGTCGTCCCGGCCGTCGATGGTGACGTTCTTCATCGTCCAGAGGTCGAGGCCCATTCCGGCCAGGGTGGCGTGCGCGCGCGCCAGCTGCTTGTCCTTGGGGAAGAGCCCGTCCACGTCACGCGGGCGGAACAGCCGGGGCAGATCCGCCCGGGTGAGGTTCGCGAAGGGCAGCCCCAGCTCGCGCTGGGAGAGCCGCTCCATGACTTCCTTGTAGGGCGCCTCGGTGGACTGGAGCACCTCCTCGGCGAGCAGCCCCAGCCGGCCCAGGTCGGCCTGCCGCAGCTCGCCGCCGAAGGCCTCGTACGAGGCATAGCCCAGCTCGCGCACCAGCTGCTCCGTGCGCTCCTCGCGGCGGCGGATGAGCTGGTTGAGCCGCTCGAGCGCGGGCGTGGCCGCGGTGTAGAGGGCCTTGCGCTTCACCGCGCTCTTCTCGTTGGCCAGCAGCCGCTCCAGATCGCGCCACCGCACCTCGCGCCCATCGACCTGGAAGCTCAGCGAGGCCTCCAGGTTGGCGATGGCGTCGTTCACCTCGGCGAGCTGCTGCGACAGGTACTCGCCGGCGAAGTGCGACTGGAGGGCGGTGAGGGCGCGCAGCTCGGCGGGTTGCGTGGTGCGCTGGCGCAGCCGGTCGATCTTCCGGATGTTGTCGAGGCTGAAGAGCCCCTCCTTGCCCACGTACGTGGAGGCCACGTCCGCGCGGGCGCCCTCGGCCCAGTAGCGCCACACCAGCTCGTCCTGGGCCTTGAGCAGCGTCTGCGCCTCGGAGGAGAGCCGGGCCACCTCGGCGGCCAGTTTCTGCTCCTCGGTGAGGGGGGCTGGTGGGGCGGGAGCCTTGGCCGTGACGCAACCGCCGAGGGCGCTGAGACCGAGAGTGAGGACGAGTGCGGGAAGCCTTGGGCGCATGGGACGCGCAATGTAACTTCCGCGCCGCTCATGCCCAATCCTGTCCAGTGGCGCTCGGCCGCCGGGAGGCAGGCGCTCTACGGAGCCCTCCGCCGGTTCTTCCTCCAGCTTGGCTACCTCGAGGTGGACACCCCGCTGCTCATCCCCGCTCCGGGGATGGAGCCCCACATCACCGCCTTCGAGGTGCCCTTCGTCCCCGAGACGGACGTGGGACAGCGCCGCACCCTCTACCTGCACACCAGCCCCGAGTACGCGATGAAGCGGCTGTTGGCGGACGGGGCCGGTCCCATCTTCCAGATTTGCAAGGTATTCCGGAACGGGGAGGTGTCGAAGACGCACAACCCCGAGTTCACGATGCTGGAGTTCTACCGGCCCCAGGCGGACTACCACGCCATCATGGCGGACCTGGAAGGGGCGCTGGCGGAGGCGGACCGGGCGGTGGGCGGCGGCGGATTCTTCTCCCAGACACCCTACGAGCGACTGTCAGTGCGGGACGCGGTGCTGAGGGCCACGGGGGTGGACCTGCGGGCGTGCCCGGACGGGGCCTCACTGAAGCGGGCGGCGGAGGCGGCCGGGGTGCGCACGGGGGACGCCACGCTCTTCGACGACGTCTTCTTCCACCTCTTCCTGCAGAAGGTGGAGGGGACGCTGGGGTGGGAGCGGCCCACCTACCTGACGGAGTACCCCGCCTCCATGGCCTCGCTGGCGAGGCTCAAGCCGGGGGACCCCTCGGTGGCCGAGCGCACGGAGCTGTACGCGCGGGGCCTGGAGCTGGCCAATGGCTTTTCCGAGCTGACGGATCCGGTGGAGCAGCGCGCCCGCTTGTTGGAGGAGCAGGAATTCCGGCGGAAAGCAGACCGGGCCGTCTATCCACTGGACGAGCGCTTCCTCGACGCGGTAGGGCGCATGCCGCCCTCGGCGGGCATCGCCGTGGGGCTCGATCGTATCTTGATGCTGTTGCTGGGAGTGGAATCCATCTCGGATGTCCTCCTCTTCCCAGCACATGAATTCGTATGAAGGACCCCGGACGCGCGAGCGCCCGAGAAGAAGCGATATGGCCACGAAGAATCAACCGCAGCTCCACACCTTGCAGGCCCACCCCTGGCATGGCGTTTCGCCTGGCGCGGATGCGCCCGAGGTCGTCACCGCCTACATCGAGATCGTGCCCACCGATACGGTGAAGTACGAGCTGGACAAGGAGACGGGCATCCTCCGGTTGGATCGGCCGCAGCGCTTCTCCAGCCAGTGCCCCACGCTCTACGGGTTCATCCCCCAGACGTACTGCGGGGCTCTCGTGGCCAAGCGCTGCGCCGACCGTACCGGCATCAAGGACATCAAGGGCGATGGAGATCCGCTCGACATCTGCGTGCTGACGGAGAAGGTGATTCCGAGCGGGGCGCTGCTGGTGCGCGCGATTCCGGTGGGCGGCTTCCGCATGGTCGACGGCAACGAGGCCGACGACAAGATCATCGCCGTGCTGGAGTCGGACCTGGTCTACGGGGCCCTGCAGCACGTGGCGCAGCTGCCGACGGCGCTCGTGGAGCGCCTCAAGCACTACTTCCTCACCTACAAGCAGATCCCCAGTGAGGGGAAGCGCTCGGTGCAGATCGTGGAGATGTACGACCAGAGCGAGGCGCATGAGATCATCATGCGCAGCATGAAGGACTACCAGAAGGACTACGGCGCGGCGCCCGCGAGCAAGCCACGCGGCCGCAAGGCCTGATCAGCGCTCCCAGGAAGGGGCGGAGACGAGCCATCGCCGTGTCCGCTCCTTCGCCGCGTGCCGCGTCGAGGTGTCAGTGGCGCTCGCTGTCGAGGTGCTTCATCTGGCTCGGGTCGTAGCGTTCGCCGGAGATCTTCACGAGCGCCTCGAGCGCCGTGAGATCCTCCTTCGACAGCGGATGCTCCAGGGCGCCGAGCGAGTCCTCGAGCTGCGCGACGGTCTTCGCACCGACCACGGGAACGAACGCCGGCTGGCGCGCGAGCACCCAGGCGACCGCGAGCTGCCCCGGTGTCATGCGGCGCTCCTGGGCGAAGCGCTGCAGGGCGCCCACGGAGTCCTCGTTCTTCTCCCGGTTCGAGCCGGAGAAGCGGGGAAGGTGGGCGCGGAAGTCTCCCGGTCCCGTCGGCTTGCTGCCGGTGAGGAGGCCTCGCGAGAAGACGCCGTAGAGCGTCGCGCTGAGGCCGAGCTCGGTGAGCGTGGGGAAGATCTCCGCCTCGGGACTCCGGCTGGCGAGCGAGTATTCGATCTGTAGATCGACGATCGGGTGGACGCGGTGTGCGCGGCGGATCGTCTCGACGCCGACCTCGGACAGGCCGATGTGGCGCACGTAGCCCGCCTTCACGAGCTCCGCGATCGCGCCGATGGTGTCCTCGATGGGGACGTTGGGATCCAACCGCGCGGGGCGGTAGATGTCGATGTACTCCACCCCCAGGCGCTTCAGGCTGTAGGCGATGAAGTTCCTCACCGCGACCGGGCGCGTGTCGTTGCCGCCCCATGTCCCATCGGGTCCTCGGAGCGCACCGAACTTCACGGAGAGCTGCACCCGGTCCCTCCGGCCGGCGATGGCTCGTCCCACGAGCATCTCGTTGTGGCCCATTCCGTAGAAATCACCCGTGTCGATCAGGGTGACGCCGCGATCGATCGCCGTCTGGATCGTCCGGATGCTCTCGGCGTCATCGGTCGCGCCGTACATGCCCGACATTCCCATGCAGCCGAGCCCCAGCGGGAATACCTCGGGGCCCGTGGAACCCAGCTTCACCGTGCGCTGCGTCTTCTTCGCCTCGTGCGTGCTCATCGTTCGTCTCTCCTTCCACGCGAAGAGTCATGCTTCGACACCCTGAAATCCAATGAATAGGATGTATCCCGAACATGCACGGCATCTATGAGAAGGATCTCGATCTCAACCTGATCCGAGTCTTCGTCGTCGTGGCGGAGGCGGGAAGTGTCACGGAGGCCGCGAGCCGCCTCTACCTCACGCAACCCGCGGTGAGCGCGGCGCTCCGGCGCCTCACGGCGACGGTGGGGGCGCCACTCTTCGTGCGCGCGGGACGTGGACTCGCGCTCACGACGCGCGGGCAGCGCCTGTTCGCCTCGGCGCGGCCGCACCTTCAGGCGCTCGTCGAGGCGGCCGTCTCTCCGGTGGCGTTCGATCCGAAGACGAGCGAGCGGACCGTGCGGCTCGGTCTCTCGGACGCGAACGAGGCGTGGCTCCTCCCGCTGCTCCTTCGGGTGCTCGCCGAGGAGGCGCCACGCATGAAGCTCATCGTGATGCCAGTCCAGTTCCGCACCATCGAGGAAGCGCTGGTCTCCTCGGCGGTGGACCTCGCGGTGACGGTGGCGGACGAGCTGCCGGCCGACATGCGGCGCCTCACGCTGTTCGTCGGAGGCTTCGTCTGTCTCTTCGACCCGAGGCATGCCCGGTTGGGGAAGCGCCTGACACTGGAGCGCTACCTCGAGCACGAGCACGTCATCGTTTCGTACAACGGGGACCTGCGAGGCGTCGTCGAGGACACCTTCGGCATCCAGCGGCGCGTGCGGGTGTCGGTGCCGACGTTCCAGAGCATCGGTGCCCTCGTGGAGGGCAGCGCCCTGCTCGCCACGGTGCCCGAGCGGGTCGCACGCGAGATCACCTCACTGCGCCCGAATCTCCGCATGACGATGCTGCCGGTGGAGATGAAACTGGAGGGCGCGCCGATGGAGCTCCTCTGGCGGAGCACGGTCGAGGACGACGAGGCCATCCGCTTCATGCGCGACCTGGTGGTCCGCGTGAGCGAAACGGAAGCCCGGCCGCGCGGTGTGTGAGAACATCGCGGGCCCATGCGAAAGCTCCTCTTGATCTCCTGTCTGCTCCTGTCGCCTGGCTGTGCTTCCACCCCGTCGGTACCGGTGACGGGGTCCCCCGCTGGCGCCGATTCACTGCACCAGGTGAAGCGCGTGAAGGTCGCCGAGGGTGTCGAGCTCGAGGTGCTCGACTTCGGCGGGCAGGGCCCGGCGCTCGTGTTCCTGTCGGGCCTGGGCAACACCGGCCACGTGTTCGACGGGCTCGCGCCCGAGTTCACCACGAGTCACCACGTCTACGCCTTCACGCGTCGTGGGTTCGGTTCTTCGAGCTGGCCCGACACGGGCTATGACACCGCCACGCTGGGCCGGGATGTGGTTCGCGCGCTCGACGGCCTGGGAATCGGCAAGGTGTCGCTCGCGGGCCACTCCATGGCGGGGGACGAGATGACCTGGGTGGGGCGCCAACACCCGGAGCGCATCGACAAGCTGGTCTTCCTGGACGCGACGGATGACAGGGCCGAGATCTCCGAGTTCCTGAGGAGCTTCTCGAATCCGCCCATGCCCACCGTCTCCCTCGACGGCCTGCCGTCACGCGATGCCGCCGCGGCCGCCCTCGCGCGTGACCTGGGCGGCCCCGTCCCCGATCACGAGATCGATCTGGGCCACGAGTTCGACCCCAGCACGGGCCGCTACCTGCGCCCGCGCCGGCGCCCGGATGTGGTGGAACAGATGCTCCGGGAGGTGGCGAAGGCGGACTTCTCCGCACTGTGCGCGCCCGCGCTCTCCCTGTTCGACGGAGAGGGATTCCCCCAGTGGCTGGAGTTCGTTGCTGGCCTCGAGAGCACGCCCGCCGACTTCCGGGAGAAGGCGAGGGCTTTCCTGCCCGAGCTGCGACGGAGCACGGCCGAAAAGGATGCCGCGCTGCGGAAGCTGCCGGGCTGGAAGCTGGTGATGCTCGAGAACGCGCGGCATTACATCTGGCTCACGAACCGGGCCGAGGTCGTGCGGGAGATGCGCGCCTTCCTCGCGCCTTGACGCCGGGGCGGCCGAGCCCTCACGACACGAAGCGCTCGATGAGCAACTGCAGGCGGCGGCGCAGCACGCGCGTCGCTGGCAGGTCCGACTGCAACCCGTCCACCGCGAGCATGAACAGCTCGGAGAGCTCCTTCGATTCCAGCACCGCCTGCGTGTACTTGAGCCACAGCCGCTGGTGCCTGGCCTCGACCTCCGGGAGTAGCCGCTCGCAGGCCTCGTAGAACTCGGCCGCCATGGGGGCCCCCACCAGCTGGTCCCACGGCTCGAGCAGCAGGATTTCGCAGACCTTCATCAGCTTGTCCTGCTTGCTGCCCGGCCCGAGCAGGACTTGCTCGGCACGTGGGTAGCGGCCCTCGAACATGTGCTCGAAGAGCGCGGCGAAGATGTCCTCCTTGTTCTTGAACTTCCGGTAGATGAGCGGCCGCGAGATGCCCGCCCGCCTGGCGATGTCGTCGAGCGAGGTCTTCGCGAACCCGAACTGGAGGAAGCACTCCTGCGCGGCCTCTAGGATCGCCACCCGGCGAGCCGTGTCTCGCTCTTCGTTCCTTTCATCCGACATGCGAACAAATTGACAAAAAATACTCATTTCGTCAATTTGTATCCGCCGATGGACACGAGCTCCACGCGGCGGTCCGGAGGTGAATCGCATGAAGGTTCGTAAAGGGCTGGCCCGCGCGGCACTGGGAGGGGTAGCGCTGCTGGCCGTGGCCCTGGCCGCCATCGCCGCCGACGCGTGGCCCGCGCTGGGCAAGCGCGCGGAAGGGGAGCGGCGCACGCGGATGGAGCGCTCGCCTCAGTGGAAGGACGGGCACTTCGAGAACCCCCAGCCGCTCTGGAACGATGTGTGGGGCTCCGTTACGAGCATGTTCGACTCGAGCCCCAACCTCGGGCCTTCCGAGCCCCCGCCCACCGTGGCCGGTGACCGCCGCCGCTTCGCGACACCGCCCGCCACGGGCCTGCGCGTCACCTGGCTCGGCCACTCCACGGCGCTGATCGAGATCGACGGGCACCGCGTCCTCATGGACCCGGTGTGGAGCGAGCGGGCCTCGCCCCTGACCTGGGTGGGTCCCAAGCGCTGGTACTCGCCACCCATCGCGCTCGAAGAGCTGACCCCGGTCGACGCGGTGGTCATCTCGCACGACCACTATGACCACCTGGACCATTCCACCCTCCTGGCGATGAAGGACTGGGACACCACCTTCGTGGTGCCGCTCGGGGTGGGCGCGCACCTCGCGTCGTGGGGCATCCCCGAGGCGCGCATCGTCGAGCTCGACTGGTGGGACCGCACGCGGGTGCGCGGGCTCGACATCGTCGCCACTCCGTCGCGCCACGCGTCGGGGCGCACGGTCATCGACAAGGACGCGACGCTGTGGGCCGGCTTCGCCCTGCTCGGCGCCCATCATCGCGCGTACTACTCGGGTGATACGGGGCTTTTCCCGGCGATGAAGGACATCGGCGAGCGCCTGGGGCCCTTCGACGTGACGATGATCGAGGTGGGCCAGTACAACAAGGCCTGGCCCGACTGGCACATCGGCCCGGAGCAGGCGGTGCTCGCCCACCGGATGGTGCGGGGCCGTGTCCTGCTCCCCGTGCACTGGGGACTCTTCACCCTCGCGCTCCACGGCTGGACCGAGCCCATCGAGCGCGTGCTCGCCGCGGCCGGGACGGGCGACACCGTCGTCGTGCCCAAGCCCGGGCAGAGCATCGAGCCGGGTGCGCCGCCGCCCTTCGAGCGCTGGTGGCCGGACCTGGCATGGGAAACCGCCACGCAGCACCCCATCGTTTCCACGAAGCTCGACTGAGGACCCCTGGCGTTAGCGCACCTCGAGCAGCCGCACGCGTTTGTAGAGGCGGCGGTCGAGCGGCAGCCGCAGGTCCGTGAGCTTCATCTCCGCGTCGAACTCGATGCTGACGGTGGGCACGGGCGGGCTGATGGAGATGATGAGCTCGATCTGCCAGAGGCTCACCAGTTGCGTGCGGCCCTGGAGAGCCTCGGGGGGAGGGATGGGGAGACGCTCGGCGGCGGCACGGATGTCGACGAGGGCCTCCCGGTCCACCTGAATGTCGTTGCTGGGCGTGACGAGCTCCACGCTGAGCAGCTTTCCCTGGGTGTCCTGCACCACGCGCACGGTGGCGCGGCGGGTGGCCCGGAAGTCCTCACGCATCTGCTTGCGCAGGGTCCGGCGCATCCCGAGCGTCGGATCTCCTCCGGGAGGAGGGCGATCGTTCGCCGCGGGCGCATCGGTATCGAGTGGTGAGCCCGTGTTGGCGTAGGCCGAGGCGCGGTCCTGCCAGACGCGTATCCACTCCTTGGAGTTGCCCCGGGTCTGATCGAGGAAGCCCTGGAGCCCCTTGGCGGAGACGGCGCGCTCGGCGTCCCAGCTCTTCAGCAGGGACTTGCCCAGCTCGGAGAAGTAGGGGTGCACGAGACCCCTGTCCACCTTCCCTCGGCGCACGCCCTCCATCACCATGTCGGCCACCTTCTCCTCCGGCGTGGAGGGCACCGGCACGCCCGCGTCTGGTACGGCGACACCTCCCTCGGGGCTCCACGACAGCGACGGTGAGGGCAGCAACCGTGAGGCGCCCAGGCGGGGACCCTCCGCATGAGGAGCATCCGCGCGAGGCATGTCCCCACTCGGGGGCGCGGGGTTCCCGGCGACGGCGGGAGGCTCGACCGGAGGGGGCGCGGTCTCGACACGCGTGGGCGGTGGCTTCGGGGCCTGCGCCACGGCGGACGGCTTGGGACGGGGAGGCCTTGGCGGAGGCGGGGGACCCGGTGGCGGAGGCTTGGGCGGCTCGGGCGGCGGAGCCACCTCCACCTCGACGAACTGGAGTGTCGCCGGCACGGGAGCCCGAGCCCGCTGCTCATCGGGCGGGGCCCGCCGGGACTCCAGCCACAGCCACGCCACGGCGTGCAGCCCGAGGCTGAGGGCGAGCGTGAGCAGCAGTCGGCGGCGGGAGTCCGGCATCGCGGCCCCGATTCAAGCACCCTTCACGCCCATTCCCGACCCCCTTCGGGCGAGAAAGAGTATTGCTGACTCTTTCCCCACCCGTTAGATTCCGTTCCGGGAGGCACACCATGGGGAGTTCGCTGCTCGCGACGGACGGCTACAAGTTCAGCATGGCGGAGGCCGGCTGGCCGCTGCGCCGGGAGACGTTCTACTACTCGCACCGCAAGGGGGGGCAGCAGGTTGTGCCATTGGACATCGAGTCCTACGTGCGCGCCCTGCTCCCGGAGCCGACCGAGAGCGACTACGCCTATCTGGCGCGCAACAGCTATGAGATGGGGGCGGGCTTCAAGGCGGCCATCCAGCAGAAGGACAAGCTGGTCATCCGGGCCCTGCCGAAGGGCGCGCGCTTCTACGCGCGAGAGCCGGTGTTCACGCTGACGGGGCCCTCGGCGCTGGTGTCGTGGCTGGAGCCGCTGCTGCTGCAGCTCAACTTCCGCATCCAGGTGGCCACGCAGGCGCTGGCGGATCGCGAGGGCCTGGCGAAGGCGCTCGCGGCGCTGTCGTGCGAGGAGGAGAAGCGCATCGCCCTGGAGACGCTGGACGCGGTGGGCGTGAAGCCGGTGCCCATGACGGTGGACTCCGAGGGGTACCACGCGCGGGTGATGGCGGTGGTGCGCGACCTGGTGGACGCGGTGAAGGACCCGAGCCGCATCTTCGAGGTGGGGCTGCGCGCGGCCACGTGCATGGAGCAGCACGAGATCGCCCTGCGGGCCTGCAAGGAGGCGGGGGTGATGCGCACCAGCAACGTGTACGGGGCGTGGAAGCTGGGGATGATTCCGGTGGGCACCATGGGCCACGAGCACGTGCAGCGCTACGGGGAGGACGAGGCGGCCTTCCGGGCCATCCGCGAGCGGCGGCCGGAGCGCTCGAGCTACCTGCTGGACACCTACGACACGCTCACCTCGGGCCTACCCAAGGCCTTCCGCATCATCCACGAGGCGCCCGAGGCGGGGGACTCCATCCGCTTCGACTCGGGGGACAAGAAGAAGCAGTACACGCAGGCGGTGTCGCGGGCGCAGGCGGAGGGCATCAAGCCGGTGCTCATCCTGGAGGACGGGTTGGACGCGCAGGCCACGCGCGAGTTCGAGGCGATGCGCGTCGAGTACGGCTGGGAGCCCTCGAAGCAGTTCTACGGGTACGGTGGCTTCATCGTGGCGCGCACCATGGCGTGCCCCTTCACGCGGGACCGGGTGGCGGCGGTGTACAAGCTGTCGCGTACGGGCCACGTGCCGACGATGAAGTTCGGCAACGAGCTGGCCGAGGGCAAGCAGAGCATTCCGGGCGTGCCGGTGGTGTTCCGGCGCCGGAGCGGCGCGGGGCCCATCGGGCTCATCGGCCAGGAGGGCGAGCCGGTGCCCGAGGGCTACGAGCTGCTCTCAGGAGCCAGCCCCGAGGCGGCCTCGGCGATTCCCACGGACGGGGCCGGGGAGCAGCGTGTCGCCTATACGCCGGCCACGCAGAAGCTGGTGGAGGAGCTGCGCCACCATCACTTCCCTCAGGGTCGCGCACGATAATCCTGAAGTTCTCCTGGAGGACGCCATGCCGTTGCCCATTCCCGAGTTCCATGACGAGAAGCGCGTGGGCTCGCTGTACCTGGAGCGTGCCGCGCGGGTGACCGAGGAGGCCCGGCGTTACGCCGTGGCCCATAAGGTGAAACCGGCACGAGAGGACCGTGTACGCATCGCCGCGTTCGGTATCGACGTGCAGGTGGCCTTCTGCCAGCCGGAGGCGAGCCTCTTCGTGCCCGGTGCGGTGGAGGACTCGCAGCGCACGCTGCGGTGGCTGTACTCGCACCTGGATCGCATCACCGGCCTGGTGTTCTCGCTGGACACGCACCGCGTCTTCCAGATCTTCCATCCGGCATGGTGGCAGGACGCGGAGGGCCGGCCGCCCGCACCGCTGACGCCGATTACGTCGGCGGAGATCCGTGCGGGGAAGTGGCGGGCCACGCGCCACCCGGAGGAGAGCCTGCACTACTGCGAGCGGCTGGAGGCCACGGGCCGGTACGTGCTGACGGTGTGGCCGTACCACGCGCTGCTCGGGGGCCTGAGCCACGCGCTGCTGCCAGCGATGATGGAGGCGAGCCTCTTCCACTCGGTGGCGAGGGACACGCAGACGCGCTTCGAGCAGAAGGGCGAGGAGCCGCTGACGGAGAACTACTCGGTGCTGTCGCCCGAGGTGACGGAGGTGTCCGGGAGGAAGGTGGGCGAGTTCAACCAGGACCTCTTCGACCACCTGCTGACGTTCGACCGGGTGTACGTGTTCGGGCAGGCGAAGTCGCACTGCGTGCTGTCGACACTGCTGGACTTGAAGCAGCACATCGAGGCGACGGACCGCTCGAAGATGGGGCGCATCCACATCCTGGAGGACGCGATGAGCCCGGTGCCGGCGCCGCCGCTGGACCCGTTGCCGCCGGGGTTGGACTTCCCGCGCGTGGCCAACGAGGCGATGCGGACGTTCCAGGAGGCGGGGATGAAGGTGGTGCGGACCACCGACCCGTTGGACGTGTGAGAGCGCCCGGGGTCCTCCGGGCCCGCGAGGCGCTGGTGGCCCACGCGCGCCCGGCGGTGGCGGTGGACCTGGTCATCCTGACGCTGCTGGACGGCGCGCTGAGCGTGCTGCTGGTGCGCCGGGGAGAGCCTCCGTTCGAGGGGAAGCTGGCGTTGCCGGGTGGCTTCCTGCGGGTGGGGGACGGGGTGGAGGACCAGGGCGAGGACCTGGACGCGGCGGCGGCGCGCGAGCTGGAGGAGGAGACGGGGCTCGGGGTGGGGGACGTGCTGCTGGAGCAGTTCTCCACCTTCGGCCGGCCGGGGAGGGATCCGCGCATGCGGGTGCTCTCGGTGGCGTACTACGCGCTGGTGCGCTCGGACCTGGCGAAGCGGGTGCGTGCGGGCGGAGACGCGGCGGAGACGTGCTGGGTGCCGGTGGCGGAGCTGCGCGAGGGGGTGCTGGCCTTCGACCACGAGGACATCCTCCGGGTGGCGCTGGCGCGGATGCGGGAGAAGGTGGACACGTCGGCGCTGGCGTTCTCGCTGGTGCCGGAGACCTTCACCATTCCCGAGCTGCGCGCGGTGTACTCCGCGGTGAAGGGCGAGCCGCAGGATCCAGGCAACTTCCGGCGTCGGGTGACACGGCTCATCGAGGACGGTGTGCTGGAGAAGGCGCCGGGGGTGCGGCGGACGGCCTCGAAACCCGCCGCTCTGTACCGATTCCGAGCCTCACACCCCTCTCCCTCTGGGAGAGGGACGGGGTGAGGGTATTGGGCTGAAGAGAGGGTCACCAGCGCTCTCGGGTTGTGGACCTTCGCAGCCAGCGCAAGCCGTGTCGGGGTACACGGAGGCAGGTGCAAAATTTGCGTGCCCGTGAGGGCCCCGCGTGCCATCTCGGAGGGAACCCTCCGGCGCTCCGTCCCGGTCCATCCCTTGCACTGCTCTGGCCTCGAATCAGTACCCAGATGGCCGGGGCACAGCGGTGCCCGGGGAGCGCCCATGAAGGTCGATGAACTCAAGTATGAGATTCTCGCGCAGCACCACATCCTCCGTGCGTTGCTGGTGAACCTCGGGGACGTGGCCCGGAAGGTGGCCGAGGGGGACGCTTCCTGCGAGATGGTGCTGCGCCAGGGCGCCCACCAGCTCTCCACCGAGCTCCTGCGCCACATGGCCGACGAGGAGCGGATCCTCGAAGAGCTCGCCCGCGCGGGTCATGCCCCGTCCGCCGAGCACCTCGCGGACCTCCACCACAACCACGCCCATCAGCGCCAGATGCTCGCCTCCTTCGACACGCGCGTGGACAGCGTCCAGTCCACGCGGCGGCTCGGGGAGTTCATCGAGGCGATGACCCAGGCCGTCACCCTCGACATGGAGCACGAGGAGGCGGCCCTCTTCGGCATGCGGCCCTTCATGCTGACGCCGGTCCGGAGCCAGGTGTCGCTGGTCTCCTGAGTCCTCTCAGAGGCGAATCTCGGTGAAGGGCTCGCGGCACGCGGGCCCCACGGCCACCCACATCGTGCGGCGCGCGGGGGCCATCACCACCGTGGCCTTGGTCTCCATCGGCATCGTCCCTGGTGCCGCCGGCGTGTCGTGCATGCAGATACGGCCCTCGGGCGTGCCGTGGTCGCCGAGCAGGCGCATCACCGACTCGGGTGTGAGCCGCCCGTGCTCGGCGGCCACCCGCTCCGCGATGCGGTCCTTGCGCTTGACGGTGCAGGGAACGAACTGGCGGGTGATGTCCTGCTCGCGGAAGCGCTCGGACTGGTAGTGGTTGGCGTGGACGAGCACTCCTCGCTCCGGCTGGAGCAGCACGTGGTCGTCGTACGTGCTCTCGATGCCCACCACGCGCCCGTGTGCGTCCGCGAGGTGGTAGTAGCCGATGCCCCGCGCCGCCGTGACGAGCACCTCCAGTGCCGCCGAGAGGCTTGGTTGGCGCATCGCCTTGGGCACGTACACGCTCAGCGGCACCAGCGAGGGGCACGGCTTCGGCGCGACGAGCGTGAGGTTGGCGCAGTTGCCCACCCCATCACTGTTGAGGTGGTAGTACGGCGAGCCGGACAGGCACAGCGAGAGTTGCTCGCGTCCATCCGAGTGGCGGATGCGGAGCAGCTCCACCGTGGCGTCCGGGTTCCAGTCGATCGTCTGCCCGATGAGCGCCTGACCGTCGGCGGTGGCCTCGCCGGTGACGGCCAGCGAGGTGCACATGGCTCCTACTTGGGCGTAGTTGATGGCCAGCTCCAGCGTGCACTGGAGCGCGAAGGCATCCTCGTACGGCAGGCCCGCGCCCTCGGCCTGCCCCTGGATGAGCTCGAGGGCCCCCGGGTCGAAGGCTCGCACGTTGGCCTCCAGCTTCAACGCCGCTCGCATCACGTCCTCGCGAGGCGCCTTCAAGGGTCCCAGGGCCATGGTCTGGAAGAGGTACTCGGCCGAGGCGCGCAGGTTCTCCCGGCTCGCCTCGCCCCATTGCTGGCCAATCTGTCGCGGAGTCCCACGGCACTCGATGACTCGAAGCGTCGTCATGGAGCGCAATCTACGAGGGAGGACAGCTCCCTCGCTTGAACGGATGCGACACGCGGGGCCCTGCTCAGGCCGGCTGGCGGAAGTGGCTCGGGGTCCGGCCCGTCAGCTCGCGGAACTCCCGCGTCATGTGCGCGTGGTCGGCGTAGCCGATGCGGTGTGCCACCTCGGAGATGGAGCAGCCGGGGGTGGTACGCAGGACGGACAGGGCCTCCTGGAGCCGGGCGATGCGGGTGTACATGCGCGGTGAGAATCCCACGCGCTCCTTGAAGGCCCGTTGCAGTGTTCGCGTGCTGAGATGGAGCTCGTCCGCCAGCACGCCCGGACGCAGGGGCTCCGACCGCGCGGCCATGCGGCGCAGGGCCCGGTCGAAGCTGTCACCGGAAGGGTAGGGCACCTGCTCCAACAGTGGAACGAGCACCTCGCTCATCCGCTCCAACGAGCCGGCCGCCAGCAGCCGCTCCCCCATGGCGTCGAGCGAGACACCTCCCAGCGTCCGCAGCTCCACGGCCTCGTTGACCAGCTCCGAGGGGCTGGCATCCACGAGCCGGGGCATGGCCCCTGGGTGGAAGTGCACGACCAGGTAGCCATGATGGGCTCGGGTCGGCACATGGATGGTGTGCGTCAGCGGACCATAGAGGAGGGCCCGGCAGCGCTCGTCCGACAGCTCCAGGAGCAGGTCCACGTTGGCGTCCGGGATGACCTCGTGCTCCCAGGTGATGGAGACGTCGGGCGGCACCCAGAGCATGAACTCCACGCGCTCGGCCAGGGAAGCGGGTGCGGACACCTGCTCAGTCCACCGGATCGGCTGGGTCGTGGCGGGCATGGCCAGAATATAGTGCCCGGAGCCGGCCATGACCTCCCTGGACAGGAAGACGCGAGGAAGGACGACTCATCAGCGCCTGCAGGCGCTCGATGTGTTCCTGGTCCACCGCGAGCGTGAGCTGCTGGCCCGTGATGGGGGCGCGTGGGCGCGAGCCGCCTTCGTGGACCTCGGTTTCGGCGAACACCCGTGGACCACGCTCGAGAGCGCCCGGGCCTTCCGCGAGCTCAACCCGGGACTCCCGGTGGTGGGGGTGGAGTTGGAGCCCCAACGGGTGCAGTCCGCCCAGACCCATGCCGATGCGCTCACCGACTTCCGGGAGGGCGGGTTCGAGCTGCCCCTGTGGCCCGGGGAGACCGTCCGCCTCATCCGCGCCATGAACCTGCTGCGCGGCTACCGCCCCGAGGAGGTGCCCGGCATCCACCGGAAGCTGGGCGAGGCGCTGCTCGAGGGCGGGCTGCTCGTCGAGGGCAGCACGGACACGCCCGGGGCGGTGCTGGTGGCGCATCTGCTCCGGCGCGTCCCGGAGGGCCTCTCGCGCGAGGCGTTGCTGTTCCACACCGACTTCAGCCGGGGCTTCGCGCCCGTGCTCTTCCGTGACTGGCTGCCTCGGGATTTTCGCCGCCGGGTGAAACCCGGAGAGCCCATCCACGCCTTCTTCGCCGATTGGACGGCGGCGTGGCAGGAGGCTCGCGAGGAGGGACACGTGGAGCCCCCCGAGGCCTTCCGGCACTCCGTCCTCCGGCTGGCCTCACGTGTCGAGGGGGTCACGACCGAGCCGTGGCTGCTCGACGAGGGCTTCCTGCTCTGGAGGCCTCCTGGGGGCGTCTTCCGGTGAGAGCAGGTAGGCATCCGTATTCGTTATGGACACCTGTAGGATTGTGATTTGTCCAGACGGTAAGGACCCCCTTAAATGCCCGCCACCGTGGCCCCAACCCGCTCCTTCCCCTGGTTGTTGCTCGCCGTCCTCTCCCTCTCCTCCGTGAACGCGTGGGCCCAGGCCTACGAGGGTGCACGCAGGGAGGAGGTGGATGGCGGTGTCCATACTCCGGTGCTGACGAAGGCACCCGAGCTCCTCCACTTCGTGGAGGCCGTCTATCCGCCCGAGGCCGCGAAGGCGGGCAGGGCAGCGTCGGTGGAGATGCTCATCACCATCGACGAGAAGGGCCAGGTGTCCGACGCGCAGGTGACGACGCCGGTGGGCGAGGGCTTCGACGAGGCGGCGCTCGCGGCGGTGCGGCAGTTCCAGTTCTCCCCGGCCGAGGTCGACGGTGTGCCGGCTCCGATTCAAATCCAGTACGTCTACAACTTCGTCCTCCAGCCGCCGAAGGTGGAGGAGAGCGCGCCGCCTCCGCCTCCCGCGCAGGCCACCCTCACGGGCCAGTTGCTGGCGCGTGGCAGCCGCTCGCGCGTGGGTGGGGCCACGGTGCGCTGCGGTGATGATCCGGAGGCGCCCGAGGCGCTCTCGGACGAGGAGGGCCAGTTCACCCTGAAGGTGACGCCCGGCGCCTGTGACGTGCGCGTGGTGGCCAACGACTTCCACCTCTTCACGACGAAGGAGACGCTCGCTCAGGACGAGAAGTTGGAGGTCATCTACTACCTGCTGCCCAAGGCCCCGGGCTACGAGACGGTGGTGCGCGGCACGCGCGAGAAGAAGGAGGTGGTGCGCCGCACCCTGGAGCGTCAGGAGTTGCAGAAGGTGCCCGGTACCTTCGGTGACCCCATTCGCGTGCTGCAGAACCTGCCCGGTGTGGCGCGCGCGCCCTTCGTCCTGGGGCAGCTCATCGTGCGCGGCGCGGCGCCGGACCAGACGCTCACCTTCTTCGATGGCGTGCAGGTGCCGCTCCTCTACCACCTGGGCGGTGGGCCCTCGGTGCTCAACGCCGACTTCATCGACAAGGTGGACTTCTTCCCAGGCGGCTTCGGTTCGCGCTACGGCCGGGCGGTGGGCGGCATCGTGGACGTGGCCACGCGCAAGGGCGCCAAGGACACGCTGCACGGCTCGGTGAAGATCGACCTGCTGGACTCGGGCTTCTTCGTGGAGGCGCCCGTCGCTCCCGGCATCTCGGTGGCCGCCGCGGCGCGCCGCTCGTACGTGGACGTGCTGCTGCCCATGGTGCTGCCCGAGGACCCCGAGGGTGGCACGCTGCTCGTGCTGCCGCGCTACTGGGACTACCAGCTGCGCGTGGACTTCGGCGCGAAGAACGCGGAGCCTGGCCCGGGAGGGCGCAGCACCGGCTACGTGATGGCCTTCGGCTCGGACGACCTGCTGAGCGTGGTGGCCACGGGCGGCGGCCGCAACCGTGACGTCACCGTGGACGCGCGCACCCTCTTCCACCGGGTCAAGGGTGACTGGACGTACCGCCTCGGTGGCTTCACCTCCGTCTTCACCCCGTACGCGGGCTACGACCTGGCCGGCCTGGGCTTCGGCGAGACGAAGCTCGACGCGAACGTCTGGTCGATCGGCGGGCGCGAGGATCTGTCGCTGGAGCTGCTGCCCTGGCTCACCGCGCGCGCTGGCGCGGACGCCCGGTTCGAGCACACGGTGGCCGAGGGCACGCTCCCGGTCCTCGGTGGCGTCCAGTACCCGGCCTTCCCCGGCGCCGAGCCCAAGGCGGAGGTGCAGACCATCAAGCGGGTGGTCAACGCCTTCGATGGCGCGCTCTACGGCGAGCTGGACATCGAGGCCGGACCGGTGACGCTGACGCCGGGCCTGCGCGCCACCTATGCCCGCATCTACGGGCAGGAGCGCTTCGTCTACGACCCGCGGCTGTGGGTGAACGTCAAGGCGTCGGAGAAGACGGCGCTCAAGGGCAGCGTGGGCCTCTACAGCCAGCCGCCGCAGGCGTTCAACCTGGAGCCGGCGCCGCTGGGCAATCCGGCCCTCACCCACGAGCGCGCCTTCCAGACGAGCCTGGGTGTGGAGCAGCAGCTCACCGACATCATCAGCGTGGACGTCACGGGCTACTACAACCGGCGCTACGACCTGGTCGTCTCTCCGGGCGCCACGGTGCAGAACGAGGACGGCACGCTGACGCGCTACCAGTACTCGAACCTGGGTCTGGGGCGCGCGTATGGCGTGGAGGTGATGTTGCGGCACGCGGTGACGCGCGACTTCTTCGGCTGGCTGGCCTACACGTTCAACCGCTCCGAGCAGCGTCGCGCGGGCGGCGATGACTACGAGCTGACCACGTGGGACCAGACGCACATCCTCACCGCGGTGGCCAGCTACCGGCTGCCGGCCAACTTCGAGCTGGGCGCGCGCATGCGCTACGTCACCGGCCGGCCCACCACGCCGCTGCAGCACACCTTCGACGTGTACAGCGTGGACCGCAACCGCTTCTACGGCACCTTCGGCGCGGAGAACTCCATCCGCTTCAAGCCCTTCCACCAGTTGGACTTGAGGCTGGAGCGGAGCTGGCTCTTCCAGAGCTGGACGCTGTCCGCCTACGTCGACGTGCAGAACGTCTACAACGCCTCCAATGTGGAGGCGACCTTCTACGACTACCGTTACCGCGAGCTCTTCGAGGTGCCTGGCATCCCGATCCTCCCGGTCGTCGGCGTCAAGGGGAGCTTCTAAGTCATGCGCCACATCCTGCCCGCCCTCCTGGGCCTGCTGCTCTGCGCCGCCTGCGTGGGACCCGAGGACAACGCGACGAAGGTGAAGGACCTGCGCGTGCTCGGCATGCGCACGGACCCGCCGGAGCTGTACGCCGACACGTGCTCCACCGACCCCGCGGTGCTCGCCGACACGCTCGTGCGCCCCGTGCGTCTCACCGCGCTCATCCCCGACCCCGTGGGCGATGGACGCGATCTCGACTACACCCTGTGGGCGTGTGCCTCGCTGGGCGACGAGACGTGCCGTGAGGACCGTGTGGAGCTGGCGCGCGGCATCACCAAGGCCGGCGAGCTGGTCATCAACCTGTTCCCGGGACCGGGTGCGGCGCGGCTGCCGGACGGCACCTTCCTCGCGCAGAAGGTCCTCGAGAAGGACACGTACAGGGGCCTCGGTGGTGTGCGCATGCCGCTGGTGCTCTGGGTGCGCGGCGGCGGCGAGCAGGTGTACGCGCAGAAGATCATGGTGTACGGCTGCCGCTTCTTCCCGGAGATGAAGGCCAACGTGCAGCCGGAGCTGCCGGGCCTGCTGCTGGCGGGCGAGCCGTGGGACGCGGAGGTGCCGCGCGAGCTGAGCGGCCCGGGTCCCTTCAAGCTGGAGGCGCCGGACTTCTCCGAGCTGGAGGAGTCCTACGTGGTGCCCTCCTTCGAGCTGAAGCCGGTGCAGCTCCAGGAGGCGTGGGAGCTGACCTGGCACAGCACGCTGGGCAACATCTCGCCCGGGGTGACGGGTGGGGCGGACCTCGGAGGAGGAGAGGGGAAGCACCGCGTGGAGTGGACGCCGCCGAGGGATGCGCCGGCCCAGGAGGTGCGCTTCTGGGTGACGGCACGCGATGGGCGTGGCGGCATGTCCTGGGTGACGCGCACGGTGAAGTACACGCCGTGAGCCCGGACGGGTGCTCAAGGAGTCACTGACAGCGCGAGCTCCTGGAGATTCGCGTCCTTCCCGCTACCTGGGCACCGGCTGACGGCCCGCGACGCAACGGCTGCTCAGCCCCTCTTCCACGCATTGCTCGTGGGGGAGGCACTCGCCGCGGCAGGGAAGCGGATCGCAATAACCCGTCTCCCGGTTGCAGGTCGTGCCGGGGTAGCAGGAGGCGTAGCAGCCACCCTGGGACCGTGAGACGCCGGCCATGGCGAGCCCCCAGATGACGCCACCCATGGCGCCGCTGCCGCAGCCGGTGACCGCCAGGACGAAGCCGAGCATCAGGGTCCACAAGCGCAGGTGGGAGTTCATGTGCGCGCTCCTTGTTGGGAGGCCCAGAGTCTACCAGCATGACGCAGTGCCTCGGAATGGGAGACACCTGACGGGGCAATCGCGGACACTTCGACCACCGCGTCGAAGGGCGAGGTGCTCGCATCGACGTCGGGTGCGACGATTCCCGCGAACATCACCGTGCGCTTGCCGAGTCCTCGCGCCTCCCTGGCCAGCGCACCCGGGCCCTTGCCGAGCGCCGTCTGCCGGTCGAAGCGTCCCTCGCCGGTGAGCACGGCCTCCGCGGCGGCGAGCCGCTCGGGCAGCCGGAGTGTCCGGGCCACCAGGCCGTACCCGGAGACGAGCTTCCCTCCGGCCAGCGCCGCGAGCCCGTAGCCAAAGCCTCCCGCGGCGCCCGCGCCGGGAAGGTGGGCGAGCCCGGGGGAAACGACCTCGGCGAGGTGGGCCAGGGACGCCTCCAACTCGGCCACGGCCGCCGCGTCCGCGCCCTTCTGGGGACCGAAGAGGTGCGAGGCCCCATCCGGCCCCAGCAGTGGCGCGGTGACATCCGTGGCCACCAGCAGCTCCACCTGGGCGAGCCGAGGATGCCGCCCGTTCGTCTCCACCCGCGTGAGCCGCTTCAACGCGGCCCCACCCGGAGGAAGGGGAGTGCCGTGCGCGTCGAGGAACCGGAACCCGAGCGCCGCGAGCGCCCCCGTGCCGCCATCATTGGTGGCGCTGCCCCCGAGCCCGAGGATGAGCCGTTCGCAGCCCCCATCCAGCGCCGCGCGCATCAGCTCGCCGGTGCCGGAGGTGGAGGCACGACGTGGGTCCCTCTGTCCGGGTGCGAGCAGGGACAGCCCGGAGGCCGCGGCCATCTCGATGACGGCCGTGCGCCCCGAGTCCAGCAGCCCGTAGGTGGCCCGCACGGGCGCGCCGAGAGGCCCCTGGACGGTGAGCGTCACCCGCTCGCCGCCCACGCCCGTGAGCAGCGCGTCCACCGTGCCCGGGCCCCCATCCGCGAGCGGTGCCACGTCCAGCTCCACCCCGGGCGCCCCCTGGCGCAGCCCCTCGGAGAGTGCGGCGGCGGCCTCGGCGGCGGTGAGGGTGCCCTTGTACTCCTGGGGCGCCACGAGCCAGCGGCTCACCTTCATGGTCACTCCTCGCGGTCGACTGCCTCCGCGTGCCACTCGAGGATGGGTCGAGGGCTGGTCAGTGACGGCATGATGCGCTCGGAGACACGCTCCAGTCGAATCAGCAGCGCGCTCACGGTCTCCGCGGGCTGACGCGCCGGACCCCGGATGCGCTCACAGAAGAAGGTGCGGCAGCCGAAGGGACGGTCCGCGTACACGGTGCAGCGCTTCCCCGCGGCATCCAGGTAGGGGCAGCCGCCGTCCTCTCTCGGGGGCGGCAGCGGGCGGTGGCGCGCCAGGAGCAGCCACTCGGGGGCCCAGAGCCAGGGCTGGCGCTTCGTCTTCGCGAGCTGGCAGCACTCGCCGCTGGCCGGGCACGAGAAGGGCGCGTACGCCGCGTCCGCCTGCCGGTAGATGGCGCGCAGCTCCTGGAGGGCCCGCGCCTCCTCGCGCGCACCCGGGACCGGGGAGCCCTCGCCGCTGTCGTCGTCCCAGTCCCGGTGGCTCATGTCACAGCACGCGGAGCACGAAGCACTTCAGGTAGCGAGTCTCGCGCAGGTTCAGCAGCACGGGGTGGTCCTTGCCCGCGCCGCGCTTCTCGATGATCTGCACCCGCCGCTTCGCGTCCGCCGCCGCCGAGGCCAGCATGTCCTCGAAGCCCTGCTCGTCGATGTGGTACGTGCAGCTCGCGGAGATGAGGTAGCCGCCCGGCCGCAGCAGCTGCATGGCGCGCAGGTTGATCTCCTTGTACCCGCGCAGCGCGCCCTCGATGGCGTCCTTGTTCTTCGCGAACGACGGCGGATCCAACACGATGGTGTCGAACTTCCGGCCCTCGTCCACCGCGTCGCGCAGGAAGTCGAAGGCGTTGGCCACCACCACGTCCACGTTGGTGAGCTTGTTGGAGGCCGCGTTCTCGCGCAGCTGCGCCGCCGCCTGGTCCGAGATTTCCACGGCGGTGACGCTCTTCGCCCGCGTGGCGAGCTGCAGCGCGAAGCCGCCCACGTACGAGAAGCAGTCGAGCGCCTCGCCGAAGGCGTACTGGGACGCCACCACGTGGTTCTCGCGCTGGTCCAGGAAGGCGCCCGTCTTCTGGCCCTCCATCAGGTCCGCGCGCACGCGCACCAGGCCCTCGTCATAGGCCACGGGTCCAGGGGACGTGCCGTACAGCACGCCCTTCTCCTGGGGCAGACCCTCCAACGCGCGTACGCCCACGTCCGAGCGGTTGATGATGGCGCGCGGCTTGAACAGCTCCACCAGCAGGTCGACGATGAGCTGCTTGCGCTGCTCGGTGGCGGGGATGAGGAACTGCACGCTCAGGCAGTCGCCGTAGCGATCCACCACGAGGCCGGGCAGCAGGTCCGCCTCGCCGTGCACCACGCGGTAGGTGGTCTCTCCGGGCAGGGCACGGCGGCGCATCGCATCCGCGAGGGCCAGGCGCTGGCGGAAGAAGTCCGTGTCCACCGCCACGTCCTCGTAGGAGAGCCAGCGCAGGGAGATCTTCGACTGCTTCGAGTAGAAGGCCTTGCCCAGGAACCAGCCGCGGGCATCCATGACGCGCACCACCTCGCCACCCTGGAGGGCGGGGTCGCCGTTGAGGTCGGCGCGGTAGATCCACGGGTGGCCGGCCTGCCAGCGGTCGACGCCTCGGCGGATGAGCTGGACCTGGGGCAGCCCATCGGGGCCGATCTCCGGAGAGGTCCGGTCCGGGGCGACCACCTCGGGGCGGTGCTGGGGGCGCTTGTTGCGGCCGGCGGGGGCTCCGGGGCGGCGGTCGTGACGGGGTCCTGGGGTTGGCTTGGGCATGGCTTCTCGGGCGTATACTCCAACCCGTGTGAGATACGACCTGCTCCTTCAATCCATGGTCCCCGGGGCGCCTTTCGACAGCGCCCGGGTGGAAGCCCTCCTGGAAGCCCGGGGGGCGAAAGAGCTGCCGGGCGGTGGGCGTGCCTGGATGCTGGAACATGGCCTGGTGGAGGTCCACCCCCTGCGCGAGGGCGGGCAGTGGGTGGCCACCGAGGTGCGTGTGCCGCTGTCGGACCGGACGGACCTCATCCGGGAAGTGGTGTCCCGGGTGGCGGAACTGGCCAAAGAGGCCGAGGTCCGCTTCTTCGACCCGCAGCTGGGACGCGCGCTGACGGCGCACGATGACGGGACGGTGGCGGACCAGTTCGAGCGCACCGCGCGCTACGCGGGGGAGATGCTTGGGCTGGCCTCGGCCATGCCCATCCACGTCCCCTCCGAGAGCGAGGGCTTCCAACCGACGACGAAGTTCTTCTTCGGGGTGCTCGGCTTCTTCCTCCTGTTGTACCTGCTGATCGACTGGATGAACGGCCAGCTCTGGGGCTGAAAAAGGCTGGATTTCGTGGCGCGGGTGACGCATGCCTCGCGCATGTTTCGCTCCTGGTCATTGCGCATCTCGCTCGTCGCGGTGCTGTTGCTGGTCCTCGGTCCGCTGCTGGGCTTCCTCGGGGTGCTCCCCGGGTTCCAGGCCATGCTCGTGTTCGCGAGCGCGGCGCTGGTGGGCCTGGTGGGCATCGTGGCCAGCATCGTCACCGTGGTCCGGGGCAGGGTGGTTCCCGGCTTCACGGCGATGGCGCTCGGAACCCTCGCGCTGGTCGTGGTGCTGACACCGGCCTTCGCGGGTGGGGGCAAGCCTCCCATCAACGACATCAGCACGGACCTGAAGGACGTGCCCGCGTTCACCCACGCCCGGACGCTGCCGGAGAACGCGGGGAAGGACCTGGGCTACCCGGAGGATTTCAAGATCGTCGTGGAGAAGTTCTACCCGGACCTGAAGTCGCGGAAGCTGGCCGAGCCCCCGGACGCGGTCTTCGAGCGGGCCGTCGCGCTGGCGCGGGCGCACCCCGGGTGGACGGTGACGAACGTGGATGTCCAGGCGCGAACCTTCGAGGGCGTGGCCGAGTCCCGGGTCTTCCGCCTGAGGGATGACTTCGTGGTGCGGGTGAGGCCGGAGGAGGGAGGGGGAACGCGGGTGGACATGCGCTCGAAGTCGCGGGCGGGGCGGGGTGACATGGGCGCCAACGCCGCGCGCATCCACGAGTTCCTGGAGGCGCTGGCGGGCTCGGCGCATTAGGTTGGACAGGTGTTCAAGTACCTCCTGCTCGCGTTCACGCTGATTCCGTTCATCGAGCTGTACCTCCTGTTGGCCATCGGCCGGGAGGTCGGCTTCTGGCCCACGGTGGGCGGGATACTGCTCACGGGCCTGGTTGGCGCCTTCCTGGCCAAGAAGGAGGGCCTGCGCGTCTTCCGCCGCTGGCAGCAGTCGCTCGCCCAGGGCCGCATGCCCGAGGAGGGACTGGTGAGCGGGCTGCTCGTGCTGGTGGGCTCGGTGCTGCTGGTGGCGCCCGGGGTGCTCACCGACGTGGTGGGCCTCCTGCTGCTGTTCCCTCCGACGCGCAAGGTGGTGGCCACGCTGGTGCGCCGGAAGCTCGAGCGCGGCATGGCCTCGGGCGCGGTGCGCTTCACCTCGTTCCAGTCGGGTCCCTTCATGGGAGGCCCGTTCGGAGCGCCTCCCCAGGATGCGCCCTCCGCCCGGGGCTCCTCCTGGCCGCGCAAGGAGCGCCGGCCCGGGGACGAGGTGGATGCCGAGTTCTCCGAGGACGACGGTCCCGGGCGCGGGTAGCAGCCGGGCGCCGCCAGTCCGTCAGAGGACGCGCTGGTTCTCGCGGACCAGGACTTTCATGGCGCCCTCGCAGATGCCTTTCAGCCGCTTGCAGTCGAGCTCGCGCGGCTGGTCAATCTCGAGCGTCTCGTCCAACAGGAGCTCGTTCCGGGCGTCCCAGAGCTTGAGGTGGACGTGCTTGGAGTCGGTCCAGGAGGCCTGGGCCCGCAGCGAGATGCGCTTGCCCCGGTACTCGAAGTCCAGGGCCGCGGCTGACTCCGAGGGCGCGAGGGTGTAGACCCCGGTGACGGTGGGGACCTGGAGGAGGAGCTGCACCGGCGGCTGGTGTTCCTCGGGGCTCGCCAGCTTCAACGTGTGTTGGCCGGTGATGCTCACGGCGAGGGAGTCCAGGGTGGGCGGGTGCTGTTCGGCGAGGGGCTTCACGGTGAGCTGCTGCCGGGTGCCCTGGATGAGGGCGATGGCACCATGTTTGGTGCGGACGTAGCCCGAGCAGCCCTTGGCGTCACAATCGACGGACAGGCGCCAGTCGGCCCCGGCGTCGGGACAGCTATCGGGTATCTCCAGCTGGACCTGGGCCTTGGGGGTGAGGATGAGGCTCTGGGTCGCGCGGGTGCGGCAGACGAAGTCCACGTCCACCGCGAGCGCGGTGACCTCGGGGGGAGCGGCCTTGGGGGAGTCCTTCTTGTCCTGGGCCCCGTCCGCGGCGAGCAGCAGGGCGAGCACGGTGAGAGCGGAGAGCATGGTCCAGGTCTATGCCACGCATTCCCTCGGTCCGTCGAGGAAGCGGCGCTCCCAGCGCCGCATGTCCTCCGGGGTGAAGCTCGGGTCCCTGAGGGGTTTCTGGTGGAAGAGCCAGGGCTCCAGCACGCGCGTCAACTCCCGGTAGGCGGGAAGCACCAGACCCTGCTCGGTGTCACCACCACGGCGGCGGAGGCGACCTCCTTGCCAACCGTGGCAAGGCAGGCGCTGGGAAGGAGGCCCCACGGCTTTTTCCACCTCGGCAAAGGGAGCTTCATGTAGGGCCTCGCGGAGCGAGTTCACACTACAAGCTCGCTGGCGGCCGAGGTGCGCGGCACCCCAGTTCCGGGTGCCGTGGTCGCTTCCTTGCGTCTGAAAGGGGAAAGAGTGGCTCTCTACCTCAAGAGCGCGGCGCGCGCCTGCGCGGCCCAGCGGCCCCAGGGGTATGCCCTCAAATAGCGGAGGTATTCGACCGTGGCCTCGTTGCGCTGGAAGCGGACCTCGTAGCAGCGCGCCCGCAGGTAGCGTGCCTCCTCGCGGAACGGGCGCACGTGGCTCTGCTCGGCGATCTCCCCCAGTCCCACCAGGTAGCTCTCGCAGGTACGGGTGGCCACCTCCGCGCGGGCATGGGCGAGGAAGCGCTCCTCCACCTCGCGCGGTGCCGGGAAGCGCTGCCACTCCTCCTCGGGCGCGAGCGTGTTCATCGCCACCGGAGGCTCGGGCTCTACCGGTGTGGGGCTCGCGTCATTCGCCGCCTCGGGCTGGGGCCCCGGGGCGAGCGCGGGCTTCGTGTCCGGCACGGAGGCCTGGGCCACCTCGGGCGAGGGCGGAGTCGCCTCGGGCTGGGCCTGCGCCACCTGGGGCGGAGGCGCGGCGGGAGCCGGCGTGGGCCGCGAGGTGCTCGCGGCCTTCACCCGGACACCGAGCGCCTCGAAGGCCTTCCGGTCCTGCGCCGACAGCGGCCGGTTCTTCCAAGCGCGCTCGCCAGCGTGCAGCTCCACGCGCTGGCCCGCGGTGGCGAACTGGGGCGATTGGCCCTCGGCCTCGACGCGCACCTTGCCCTCCAGCACGGAGACGGCGGGCCCCTGGGGCGTGTTCTCCACGGTGAAGACGGTGCCCACCACGAAGACGCGCAGGCCGTCCGCCTCCACGACGAAGCCACGCCGCTCGGCGTGCGAGGCCTGCACCGAGACGCGCCCCCGCACCACGCGCAGGTGCACGTCGTCCGCCTCGGTGCGGGCCAGCACCACCTCCGAGTCGGACGAGACCTGCATGCGGCTCGCGTCGGGCAGCCGCAGCCGGGCGCTTCCCCGGCCCGGCGTCCTCACCGTGGTGCCCGCCCGCAGGCCCGCGTCCTTCCGAAGCACCTGCTCCGTCCCGTCCACGTCGCGCGCCCACGCGCCCGCCTCGCCCTCGACCTGCACGGTGGGGGAGGGGGCCTCCACCTGCTTCGCCACCACCGTTTCCTCTGGAACCGCGCGCGTCACCGTGCCGGGCCGTGGCGCCAGCAGGACGAGCATCGCCGCCGCGCAGACACCCATCGCCGCCAGCATCCACGGCCAGCGGGGCTTGTGCTCGAGCCGGGCGAAGCGCCGGGTGGCCATCGTCAGGACCCGGTCATCCGCCTCCGCCCAGCGCACCGGGGGCGCTTCGTCCCTCGCCACCCGCAGCAGGGCGCGCGTCTCCCGCACCTCCGAGAGCCGCCGGGCGCACTCGCCGCAGCCAGCCACGTGCGCCTCCACCCGGACGCGCGCCTCCGCGTCCAGCTCTCCCGCGGCCAGCGCCCAGAGTGCTTCCGCTTCATGGCGAGCCATGGGGGCCTCCGGCGCGGGTGTGGAGCAGTCGCTGCATGGCCTCGTTGAACTCCAGTCGTGCGTGGTGCAACCGGCTGCGCACGGTGTTGGGCGAGCTTCCCACGGCCAGGGCGATCTCGTCCGGGCTCATCCCACACAGCTCGTAATAGACGAAGACGATGCGCTTCTTGGGCTTGAGCCGCTCCAGCGCCGTCTCCACCAGCCGGGCCGCCTGGCGCCGGGCCGCCGCTCGCTCCGGGTCCTCCCCGGGACACGCGGACTCGGGCGGCTCCGCGAACGGATCCTCCGGCCGGCGCCGCTTCCACCTCAGGTGCGACAGTGCCACATTGGCACACACCCGGTAGAAGAAGGTGCGGAAGCGCGACTCGCCGCGGAAGCCCTTCACCGCGGTGAGCAGCCGCAGGTAGGTCTCCTGAAGGAGGTCCTCCAGCTCGGTGCGATTGCCCACCAGGTGGCGCAGGGTCCGGGCCGCGTCGGCCCGGGTGAGCTGGTAGAGCCGGTCGAAGGCGGTGAGGTCTCCCTCCCGCACGCGGTGCACGAGCGCCAGGAACTGGGCCTCGTCCGCGGGGAGCGCGGGGGTGGACGGCCCGTCCACACACAAGGCGGAGCCCAGCGGCGTCTCCACCGGGCGTGCTCCGTGCGTCGTCACCGGGTGCTCCCCCTGGAACGAGAGCCGGGCGAAGTCCCCTCCGAGGAAATCCGCCACGGGCATGTGGATGGTTCGGGTGAGCACGTTACCTCTCCGTGCCCTGAGTCGCCGCAGCGACGCGAATTGATCAAAAAGAATTCTCGATGAACGACAAAGAGGGGGGTCCGTCGTCCAGAAGGAGTCGCGGGAGCCGACGTCCGGGAGCCTCGGGAAATTCTTTGATCAATTCTCCGGGCCCCGGCGTCAAAGCGCCTCGAAACCCCCGGGCCGGTGGCCGGCCGCCTCGACGGAGTCCCTCATGCTGAACCCTCTCCCCCGTAAATCCTCCCTGTTGCCTCCCCTGCTCGCGCTCCTGGCGGGCCTCGTCTCCGGATGCATCATCAGCGGCGACTACCGTGACCACGGCGACTGGTGCGAGGACGACCATCACGCCTGCGTCGACTCGTCCGACTGTCACGTCAACCAGTACTGCATGCGCGGGTCGTGTCAGGACGTCCCCGTGAACTCGACGTCCTGCACCACCTCCAAGGACTGCGGCACGGGTGACATCTGCGTCAACGGGCTGTGCAACCACCGGTGCTCGCGTGATGCGGACTGTGCCTCGGGCTCCTACTGCGATGGTTTCTACTGCCGCGTGAAGCCGGGCACGGACGGTGGGACGAAGCCGCCGGACGGTGGGACGAAGCCGCCGCCGGACGGTGGCACCACCTGCCCGCCGCCGCCTCCTCCTCCGCCCGATGCTGGCACGCCGCCGCCTCCTCCTCCTGTCGACGCCGGCACGCCGGGCAGCTGCGTGCGCAACAGCGACTGCGGCTCGGGCAGCTACTGCATCAACAGCACCTGCGTCCGTGGCTGCACCTCCGACTCGGAGTGCTCCTCCACGCAGATGTGCTCGAGCGGCCTGTGCCGCCCGCGCCCGACGGACTCGTGCACCAGCGCCTCGCAGTGCGCCACCGGGAACGACTGTGTGGACGGCACCTGCCGCCCGCCCTGCACCTCCAGCACCCAGTGCGCCTCCGGCAGCGTGTGCAAGATCGGCTACTGCACTCCGGCGGACAACCCGGGCAGTGGCAAGGCCTGCCAGGCCAACTGCGACTGCCCCTCGGGTGAGCGCTGCGTCGAGGGCCTCTGCCGCATCTGACGCGGTGGCTCAGCGGCGTCCGGCGCGAGGAGCCACCATGCGCCAGCAGCGGTGGATCTCCTTGCGCTGGAAGTCCTCGGGGATGGAGCCGGGCGTGAGCTCCTCCACCCCCTCGTAGTCGCGGATGGCGGTGTCCTTCAGCTCGAAGCCCAGGAAGTTGGTGGAGAAGTAGAGGACACCGCCGGGAGTCAGCAGCTCCCGGATGCCCTCCAGCAGCCGCACGTGGTCGCGCTGCACGTTGAAGGTGCCCTGCATCTTCTTCGAGGTGGAGAAGGAGGGTGGATCGCACACCACCAGGTCGAACCGCTCCTCGGGCGCCTTGCTCTCGGCGAGCACCCAGGCCAGGGCATCGGCGCGCAGCAGGGTGTGGCGCGTGTCCGACAGTCCGTTGAGCGCGAGGTTCTCCTCGGCCCAGTCGAGATAGGTGTTGGACAGGTCCACGCTGAGGGTGCGCGAGGCCCCGCCCGCGGCGGCGTACACGGTGAAGGCGCCCGTGTAGCAGAAGAGGTTGAGGAAGCTCTTTCCCCGGGCCTCCTCGCGCACGCGGGCCCGCGTCAGCCGGTGGTCCATGAAGAGGCCGGTGTCCAGGTAGTCCCCGAGGTTGACCCAGAACTTCAGCCCCTGCTCCTCCACCACGAGGCGCTCACTGCCCTGGCCTACCCGGCCGTACTGCGAGCGGCCCCAGGGTTGGGGCAGGTGCGTCTTCACGTGGACGTGGTCCGGGGGCACCTCCAGCACGGCCGCCACCGCCGCGAGCACCTCCGCCCGCTGCTCCTCCAGGCCACCGGCCTTCTTCAACGCCTGCCGGCGCGGGTACTCCACCAGGTGCACCCGGTCCCCGTAGAGGTCCACCGCGTAGGGATACTCGGGGATGTCCCGGTCGTACATGCGGAAGGCGGTGAGGCCGCGCGCCTTCGCCCACTTGCGGAAGTGCCGTGCGTTCTTGCGCAGGCGGTTCTCGAACATCCCCACCGCCGCTCCGGAGCCCTGGTCCGCTGTCGTCATGGCTGCCCTGTCCTCTCCCGTACAACCGCCGCCCCCTCTTCCCCGACTCCCCGCCGTCGGGCAAGCGTTCCGGACACGAGGTGGGGCCCGGGCACCACTCCCGAGGGGCAGGGGAGTGTGATAGGCCCCCGGCCATGCGCTTCGACACTCTCGCCATCCACGCCGGCCAGGAGCCGGATCCGACCACCGGCGCCATCATGACGCCGGTCTACCTGACTTCCACCTACGTCCAGGCGGGCCCCGGGGAGCACAAGGGCTACGAGTACAGCCGGACGCAGAACCCCACCCGCAACGCCCTTCAGGCGTGCCTGGCGGCTCTCGAGGGCGCGAAGCACGGCCTCGCGTTCGCCTCGGGTCTGGCCGGCACGGACATGCTGATGCACATGCTGGAGGCCGGGGACCACGTCGTCGTGTCGGATGACGTGTACGGCGGCACCTTCCGCATCTTCGACAAGGTCTTCAAGCGCCACGGCCTGAGCTTCTCCTGGGTGGACCTGTCCAATCCGGACAGCTTCGAGAAGGCCATCACCCCGAAGACGAAGATGGTCTGGGTGGAGTCGCCCACCAACCCGATGCTCAAGCTCATCGACCTGGCGCGCATCGCGGAGACGGCGAAGAAGCGGAACATCCTCTCGGTGTGCGACAACACCTTCATGAGCCCGTACTTCCAGCGTCCGCTGGAGCTGGGGTTCGACGTGGTGACTCACTCCACCACCAAGTACATCAACGGCCACAGCGACGTGGTGGGTGGCTTCGTCTGCACGAGCAACGACGAGCTGGCGCAGAAGATGTACTTCCTGCAGAACGCGGTGGGCGGTGTGCCGGGCGCCATGGACAGCTTCCTGGTGCTGCGCGGGGTGAAGACGCTGGGCGTGCGCATGGAGCGCCACGCGCAGAACGCGATGAAGGTGGCCCAGTACCTCGCCACGCACCCCAAGGTGCAGAAGGTCACCTATCCGGGCCTGGAGAGCCACCCGCAGCACGCGCTGGCGCGCAAGCAGATGAAGGGCTTCGGCGGGATGATGACCTTCGACATGAAGGGCGGGCTGGAGTCGGCGCGCAAGTTCCTCAAGACGGTGAAGATCTTCGCCTGCGCCGAGTCACTCGGTGGAGTGGAGTCGCTCATCGAGCACCCGGCGATCATGACGCACGCCTCGGTGCCGAAGGAGACGCGCGAGATGCTGGGCATCTCGGACGGCTTCATCCGTCTGTCGGTGGGCATCGAGGACGCGCAGGATCTCATCGACGACCTGAAGAGCGCGCTCGACGTGGCCTGACCCCCACCAACCACCTCCCCTCTCCCTCTGGGAGAGGGACGGGGTGAGGGTATCGGGAGCAACCGGGTTCGCCTCCCGAGCAAGAAGGGCCTCCGTTCCGTGCTTCGGAACAGGAGGCCCTTCGCGTTACTTCTTGCAGGGAAGGTACAGCCCCACCTGTGCATCCACCTGGACGTAGATGCGCAGGAAGCTCGGGTGCGGATAAACACCCGTCACTTCGGAGCGCAGGACCTGGCCGCGCACGCAGCCCAGGTCCTCGGAGAAGGACAGCTCGGTGGACATCTTGTCCTTCACCGCGGCCAGGCGCTCGGAGACATCCACCCGGAGCGCCTGCCGGGCCTGCTCGCGGATGGACTGGTAGTCCAGGGCGAACTTGAGCTTCACCAGCTCGCTGGCCGTGCCCGGGGTGATCTCCAGGTCGGGGACGGAGAGCTGGTTGTCGATGACATGGGGATGGCCGGCGAAGAAGATCTCCCCGCCCACCGGCACGGAGTAATCACCCACCCTGGCGCTGCCGCCCAGGTTCATCCGGATGACCACCGTGTCATCGGACGGGTAGACCTGGGGCTTCTCCATGTAGAGCTCGGGGTGGGACGAGGAGAAGTGGAGGCGTCCGTTCATGGAGGACTCGAGCGCCTTGGAGAGCTCCTCGTAGCGGGCGGCGACGGGAATGACCACCTTGAAGGGGCCGGAGGGCAGGGTGGAGACGTTCTGCAGCAGCGGCATGGCCACCTGCGCGGCCGGGGTGCCCGCGTCGAGACCCGTGCCTCCGTCGTTGCTCGTGGGGCCGACGGTATAGGTGGCGTACTGCGCGCCGCCGTCCGCCTGGGGCACGCCGCCGTCCGTGCCCGTGGCACCGGCGGTGTAGCTGGCGAACTGGGTGCTGGCCGTCTGGGGGCCACCATCGAGCCCCGTGCCCCCATCGTTGGAGGTGGGGCCGGCGAGGCTGGCCACCGGGGTGCAGGGCAGCGTCACCGAGGGGAGCACGACGATGCCGAGGTCCTTCTCCAGGCCGTCGGCGAGCACGGTGGGAGAGGCCTCCAGGTTGGTCACCTTCAGCTCGGCGCAGGCGACCTGGTCGCCCACGGGAATCTCGATGGGGCGGGCGAGGCGGGAGAAGGCACTGGCCACCAGCGGACGCACGTCGAAGCGGAAGTCCTCGAGCGTCTGGGCGATGAGGCCGCGCAGCTTGGCCTCGAGGGCGCGGTTGACGGCGTCCACGGGCCCGGAGGCCACCACCTGCACGTCGGTGGACTGCAGGAGCGCCTTGAAGTCCGCGGTCATGACGGGCTCGCCGGCGATGGTGATGGAGATGGGCAGCTCCCGCTCGCCGAGCATGTTGAAGCGGCCGAGCACGTTGACGCCCACCACGACGCGGCCGCGATCGAACTTGAGCGACACCGGCTCGCGCTGCCAGGTGTAGTGGACGGACTGTCCGGCGAAGAGCTGGGCATCGCCCTCGCCCGAGCGCGGCAGGCTCTCGGCCATCTTCTTGACGAGGGCCTCGCGGAAGATGGTGGCGTGGATGACGATGCGCGAGGGCGGCGGATCCGACACCGGGCGGCCACCGTTGGCGGCGGGAGGTGGCGGCTGGAGGTTCTGCTTCTCGATGCGAGAGCCGGCGCAGGACAGGAGGGCCAGGGACGCGAGGAGCGCGGGGAGAGAGCGGAGGCGCGAGAGAGACATGGGAGACGGAGCCGCCCAGGGGGGCGGGTGGCGGGCATTCTCCGCTACCTTGGCCCGCCCACCCAAGCCCGGCGAGCGGACTCGCCCGGGTTTTTCACCCCCCGTGTGACTCCTCCCTCAGGGGGACGGCTGGGCGCGGCGGGCGGCCTCGTCGAGCAGGTCACGGGTATGCGCGAGCAGCTCCGGGCCCCCGATGGGCCCATGACCCGGAACCACCGTGCGGATGGCGGGGAAGCGCGCCCGTGTCCGTTCGAGGCTCTCCGGCCACGCGTTCACGTTGGCGTCGGACACGTTGCCGAGCCCCTTCGCGGTCGCGTCCTTCACGAAGCAGCCGCCGAACAGGATGCCGCTCTGCGGGTGCCACACCACCATGTTGTCGGGCGCGTGACCGGGACCGGGGTAGAAGAGCTCCAGGGGCCCGAGCTTCGCGTCATGGAGGACGGTGCCCGAGGGGAGCGTCTTGCCGTGCGTCCGGGCGAGTTGGACTGTCTCCTCCAGCGCGAGCACCGAGATGTCGTGTTCGATGAGCACGGGCGCCCCGCCGAGCCTGTCCTTGTGGAAGTGCGTGGCGACCGCGGCCCGGATGGGGCGGTGGAGCGTGTCGCGTGCCCAGGAGATCAGCCGCTCGGTCTGGGCGTCCTCCCATGCCGTGTCGATGAGGAGTGATGCCTCTCCGTCCTCGACGAGGAGACCATTGGCGGGGTAGCCGCCGTCGGCCTCTCCGGCCACGGAGGTGTGCATCCACACGCCGGGGGCGATCAGCCGCACCGTCAGGTCCTCCGCGAGCCGGTACTCCTCCGACGCAGGGGCGGGTGGCGTCCTCGTGCCTCCGGTGGGGGCGGTACAGGCCAGACTCAGCGCGAGGAGCGTCCAGGCACGGCACTTCGAGAAGAGAGAGGGGTTCATCGGGGGCTCCGGCCCAGCAGCTCGAGAGTGCGCAGCGTCGCGTCGGCCAGCGACTGTTGGCAGGGGAAGCAGCCCTCGCCGCAGCAGGCCGGCCACTCCGAGGACGGGGTGCGCAGCATCTGGCTCACCGCCGACCGGTAGGACAGGGGCAGGCCCACGTCCACGCAGGCGCGCTGCACCGCCTCCTTCACCGTCGCGTCGTTCACGTCCACGTCATCCATCCGCGGCACCTTCTCCTCAGCGGCACTGGGGCTGGTCGGAGGTGCCAGCGCTGGTGGCCAGGAGGTTGAGGAACTCATTCACCTGGGGTTCCTGTCCGTTCTGCCAGAGCGAGGCCTCGGCCCAGCACTGCACCCAGGGCAGCCCCCAGTTCGCCGGCAGCGCACTGCACTGCGCCCGGCGCGCGGCTCCGCGGGCCACGCTGTCCTGCTGCACCGCCGCGAACACGTGGGGCGTGACCTGCTGGAGGAAGGCGTTCGCGTAGCTCCCCGAGGTGGGAATCTCCAGGGGATCCGGCTGGAGCCCGGCGGGCCCGAAGCCCACGTGCTCCATGTCCTCGAAGCGCAGCTCGCCCTCCTGCGACGCCGAGGGCGCGGAGCCCGGGGTGCTCGCCTGCACCGTGAAGCGGTAGGCCGACGCCCAGCGGTGGGTCAGCACCGAGTAGGTGAAGTCCTCGTACACGTTCTCGGTCAGCGTCTCGGGGAGGTTGTTGAGGTGATTGCGCACGTCGTTGCGCTCGCGAGCGCGGCGATCGACGACATCGGCGAGCTCCTTGGCCTCGTCGCAGGGCGACTTCTTCTGCTGCTCGGTGCAGCCGACACAGGAGGCATCGTGCGTGCGCTTGGACTCCGCGCACTCGGCGTCCTTGTTCTTCTTCTGCTGCACGACGTGGTCGTAGTCCTGCTCGGCGCGCCTGAGGTTCTTGCGCGCTTCCCGGAATTCGGGATTGGGGACCTGCCGCGTGCCGCTGACGTAGTTCAGGCGGCGCACGTCCTCGGAGACGTTCTCCACGGCGCGCTGGATGAACGCGTTCACGTAAATCTCCAGCGGCTCCGGCTGGCCGGGCATCACCCCGCTCTCCGCGCACCGCGCCGCGGGAGCCAGGTTCCCGGAGATGCGCTCGCACAGGTTGGAGAGCTGCTCGGAGATCTGGGGCGACATCTTCCCGCCGATACGGGCGGAGACGGGAATGGCGCTCTGGGTGAGGAAGCCCTGGCGGGCCTGCTCGAAACGCGAAGTCGTGTTCGTGTCGGGCGCGAGGCACTTCGCCGCGTTCCACAGCACGGAGGCGGCGCCCGCGTTGGCCGGGCCCTGCGCGGTGGCGGCGAGGCTCGCGAAGCGCGAGGAGAGCTGGGTGGCGCGCTGGGTGAGGAGCGCCTCGTAGCTCGGAACGGGGAGCTGCCTGGCGCGGGACTGGAGGCAGGCCACCTCCGCCAGCGCCGTGCTCAGCGGGCCCTCCGCCTTCCACTGGGAGGCGCAGCGCTCCGCGTGGAGCTTGCTGGCCTTCTCGAGCATCGAGGAGACCTCGGGATCGCCGGGCATGATGTCCTGGGTCGCGAGCAGGGGCGGGAGGCACTGGTCGAGATCGCCCGCGTCGCACGCCGGGCGCGCGGTCGCGATGGCGTTGTCCGTCGCCTTGCGGGCGAAGATGGGGGCCCGGCTACAGGCCTTCTCGTCATCGGGAGAGGCGGCACAGGCCGACCGGTAGGCGATGGCCGCGGTCAGGAAGTCCCCGCGAACCGCCGCGTCTTCGGCGCGGGACATGGCCTCACGGTAGGCGGTGTTGCAGCCGCTCAGGACCAGGAGACCGAGGAGCGGAGAGAGGCGCGACAGCGGGAGATGGGAACGCATGCGGACGATCTTGGGGCAACGGGGTGTGAGGCACTGGACGCACTCGGGGGCTGCTTATTCACCCACCGAGCTGCTCCCCTGGCCTGGCTTCGCATCCTAACAGCACCGGCCCCCTGGATTCCCGGGGGGCCCCTGAAGACGAAGGGCCCCGGGTTCCGGAGAACCCGAGGCCCTGGTCCTGGTGCGGGGATGCGAACCCGGGTGTTCCCGGTACCCTCACCCCGTCCCTCTCCCGAAGGGAGAGGGGTGGTGGGGGTCAGGCCGCCGTGCGGTGCATGTACTCGATGAGGTCGATCTTCGTCACGATGGCGAGGATCTTCTCCCCCTCCTTCACCACCGCCACCTTGTCCTGGTTGAACACCTCGCGCAGCCGGTTGAGGCTCGTCTCCGGCGCCACCACGCCCTGCAGCGGCGCGATGATGCTGTCGATGGTGTCCGCGAACTTCACCTTGTTCGCCACCAGCGCGTTGAGCAGATCGTACTCGTGGATCATCCCCACCGCGCGGCTGTCCTCGCTCAGCACCGGCATCTGGCTGATGCCGTGCTGGCGCATCGTCTCCACCACCTGGTCCACCTTCTGGCCCTTGCGCGCCGTGACCACCGCCCGCTTGCCGTTGAGCAGGTCGCGCACCGTCCCCGCGCCCTTCTCCTCCATGAAGCCGTTGTCGCGCATCCACTCGTCCGAGTGGAACTTGCTGATGTAGCTCATGCCCGTGTCCGGCAGGATGACGACGATCGTCTTGCCCTTGCCGACCTCCTTGGCCAGCTGCACCGCCACGTGCACCGCCGCGCCCGCCGAGCCGCCCGCGAAGATGCCCTCCTCGCGCGCCAGCCGCCGCGCCGCCACGAAGCTCTGACGGTCATCCACCTGCCGGATGTCGTCCACCACCTTGAAGTCCATGGCGCCGCACAGCATGTCCTCGCCGATGCCCTCGACCTTGTACACGTGCGGCTCGGTCATCTTGCCCGTCTTGAAGTACCCCTCGTAGACAGAGCCCTCCGGGTCCACGCCCACGTTCTTCAGGCCGGGGATCTTCTCCTTGAGGTACTTGCCCGCGCCGCTCATCGTGCCGCCGGTGCCCAGGCCCGACACGAAGTAGTCGATCTTCCCGTCCGTCTGCTCGTAGATCTCCGGACCGGTCACCTTGTAGTGCGCCTCGATGTTGTCCGGGTTGTGGTACTGGTTGAGCATGAACGCCCCCGGCGTCTCCCGGTGCAGGCGCTTGGCCGTCTCGTAGTAGCTGCGCGGATCCTCCGCCGGCACGTTCGTCGGCGTCACCACCACCTGCGCGCCCAGCGCCTTGAGGCGGTTGATCTTCTCCAGCGACATCTTGTCCGGCATGGTGAAGATGCACTTGTAGCCCTTCACCGCCGCCGCCAGCGCCACGCCCATGCCCGTGTTGCCGCTCGTGTTCTCCACGATGGTGCCGCCCGGCTTGAGCTTCCCCTCCTTCTCGGCCTTCTCGATGATGTAGAGGGCCATGCGGTCCTTGATGGACGCGCCCGGGTTCATGAACTCGCACTTGACCAGCACGGTCGCGTCATTGGGCCCGACCAGGCGGTTGAGCTTGACCAGCGGTGTGTGGCCGATAGCGGAAAGGATGTTGTCGTGGATTTCCATCGGGTTCTCTCTTGGGGGTAAGGAAACCGGCGCGACTTATATCCGCCACGCTGCTGCCGGTCGACCTCGGCCGGCTGCCCGCCCTCCTGGGTGCCTCCGACACGGTGCGGCGTAGCGGGAGGCGCGAGTGGCCTTCCGGATCCTGCTTCCGCGCATGTCGGGCATTCGACCGGCCGTGAAACGTCCGCGCACTTGGCGCTTTGACCCGGCCCTCCTCGCTCCCATACTCCCGCCTCCCTCTCACCACTCCGGGAGAAGCGTCTACCTATGGAACTCGAGGCCGCGCTGCGCGACCAGGTGGGGAAGGCCATCGGCCGCCCCGTGCCCCAGGCCCCCATCAAGAAGCTCAAGGGCGATGCCAGCAACCGCTCCTACTACCGCGTGGGCACGGCCCCGGAGAGCTGGGTGGTCATGGAGATGCCCCTGGACGCCTCGAAGAAGAGCGAGGAGGCCTCCAAGGGGGAGCCGCCCAAGGAGCTGCCCTTCGTCAACGTCCACCGCTACCTCGAGAAGCTGGGCGTGCGCGTGCCGCGCATCCTGCGCTACGACGAGCCCGCGGGGATGATGGTCCTGGAGGACCTGAGCGACGTCACCTTCGAGGCCGCGCTCGAGGGCGGCCGCAACAACGAGGCCCTCTACACCCGCGCCGTGGACCTGCTGGCCCGCCTGCGCGCCGAGGCCGAGCGCAAGCCCGACCCGGAGTGTCTCGCCTTCACCCGCGCCTTCGACGAGGACCTGTACGACTGGGAGCTCCACCACTTCCGCGAGTGGGGCCTCGAGGTGTGGAGCGGCAAGAAGCCCACCGAGTCCGAGCGCGCCGAACTGGACCGCACCTTCCGCGACATCGCGAAGCAGCTGGCCGCCGCCCCGCGCGGCTTCACCCACCGCGACTACCAGAGCCGCAACATCATGGTGAAGGACGGCGAGCTGGTGGTCATCGACTTCCAGGACGCCCTCCAGGGCCCGCGCCAGTACGACCTGGTGGCCCTGCTGCGCGACAGCTACGTGGAGCTGGACCGCGGCTTCGTGGACACCATGCTCGACCGCTACATCGCCACCTTCTCTCAGGTGACGGGCGAGCGCATCGACGCGAAGTCCTTCAAGGCCTTCTTCGACCTGCTCACCATCCAGCGCAAGCTCAAGGACGCGGGCCGCTTCGAGTTCATCAACCGCGTGAAGGGCAACCCGGGCTTCCTGGTGTCCATCCCCGCCTCACTGCGCTACGTGCGCGATGCGTTCAAGGCGCGGCCGGAGATGAGCGGGCTGCAGAAGCTGGTGGCGAAGTACGTGCCCGAGCTGGGCTGACAGGAGAGGGGAGGGGCCGCACATGAAGGCGATGGTCCTCTGCGCGGGGCTGGGTACGCGCCTGCGTCCGTTCACCGAGCGCTGGCCCAAGCCAGCCATGCCGTTCCTCGGGCAGCCCCTCTTCCGCTACCACCTGGCGGTGCTGCGCGCCGCCGGCGTCCAGGCGGTGGGCATCAACACCCACCACCTGCCGGAGGTCATGGCGGAGACGGCTCGCGCCGAGTGCGCTCGCGCGGGGCTGCCGCTGCACGTGGTGCACGAGCCCGTCATCCAGGGCACCGGCGGCGGCATCCGCGGCCTGCGGGACTTCCTCTCGGGGGATGACTTCATCGTCTTCAACGGCGACATCCTCTTCCCGGTGGACCTGCGGCCCGTGGTGGCCGCGCACCGGGCCTCGGGCGCGGCGGCCACCATGGTGTTGATGCCCATGCCCGAGAGCGAGAAGTACGCCGCCGTGGAGATGGACTCGCGGCAGAGCGTGCGCCGGATCGCCAGGTTCGGGCCTGGAGGCGAGGGGCTCACTCCCTGGCACTTCACCGGCGTGCACGTCATCTCGCCGCGCGCCTTCGACTTCATGACTCCCGAGGGCCCCGAGGACATCAACCGCGACGTCTACGTGCGGATGATGGAGGCGGGCCTCACCGTGCGCGGTGAGGTGGTGCGCGCGTACTGGTCTGACCTGGGCATGCCCTCGCGCTACCTGGCGACCGTGCGGGATGTGTTGTCCGGACAGGTGCCGCTGGAGGGGCTCGGGGCGGATTCACCGTTCGCCCCGGCTCCTCGTGCGCAGGGGAATTACTGGGCTCATGCTTCGGCCCAGGTGGGCGGCGCCCAGGTGACGGGCCCGGCCTACTTCGACGCGGGTTGCTCCCTGGCCGATGGGGTCCGCGTGGGCGCTTCGGTGTACGTGGGCGCTCAGGTCCGGGTGGGCGCGGGGGCCCGGTTGGAGCGCTGCGCCGTGCTCGAGGGGACAGAGATCGCTCCCGGCGAGGAGCTGGTCGACGTGGTGGCCTGGGGGGCACATCGCGTGCCCGCTCCGCTCAACGCGTAGCACTCCCAGGCCTCTACGAGAGCGAGGCTTCTGCTGAGCACGCACCCTTGGGTACCTGCATTCCCAGCCGGTACCCGTGAGTGCCTCGGCCTCGTGGCCGAGGACATGGGGATTCGATGTAGTCGACTACATCGAGTGTGGTATTGAAACCTACATTTGATGTGGTCGACTACATCAATTGGCCTGCTGGGCACCCATCTCGCCGAGCCGTGGACTCCGGTCTGTTAGCCTCCCCACTCCGGAGGTTCAACGCCATGACCGGACTTCTTTCGTTACTGCCCGCCGCCGTCGCTGGAGGAGCCTCGTGAGGTCCGGACCCGGGAAGGAAGTGGTACGACCTGGCGCGCTGGTGGGCGGGTACCGCATCGACAGCAAGTTGGGCAGTGGGGGCTTCGGCAAGGTGTACCTGGCGCGGCGGGATGGGCGCCTCTTCGCGCTCAAGTTCATCCACCTGGAGCGCGTGGGGGAATGGGGCTGGCGCGAACTGCTCATCCTCATGCGTCACCACTGGCCCAACGTGGTGAGGCTGCTGAGCCACTTTCAGTGGCCAGAGGAAGCAACCGAGTACCTGGTGCTCGTCATGGAGTACGTGCCGGGCCGTACCCTGAGCCAGTGGGCCCAGGAGGAGAATCCGTGCGCTCGGGACATCGCCGGCAAGATGCTGACGCTGGCCCGCGTGCTCGACAAGGTGCACGCCGCCGGGGTGCTGCACCGCGACCTCAAGGACGACAACGTGCTGGTGCGTCAGGGGGACGGGGAGCCGGTGCTGGTGGACTTTGGCGCAGGAGCCATGTCCGGCGCCCCGCGCGTCACGCGCGGCGTCCTGGCTCCGGGCGACCTGCGCTTTCGCAGCCCCGAGTCCGTTGCCTTCTTCCTCAGCCAGGAGCGAAGGCCGGAGGAATGCTACCTCTACTCGCCAGCGGACGAACTGTATGCGCTGGGCGTCATCTTCTACGCACTGCTCACCGCCAGCTACCCCATTGATGGGGATGACCAGGTGATGTTGGGGGAGATTGTCTCGCGCAGACCCACGGAGCCGCACGAGATGAACGGCCGGGTGCCGCGAGCGCTCAGCGCCCTCTGCATGCGGCTGCTGGAGAAGGAGCCGGAGGCGCGCCCGCGCACCGCCGGGGTTCTGGCCGAGGCCCTGGAGGCGGCGCTGAAGGAAGCGAGAGGGGATGCGAGTTGGGACGTGCCGCTGTGCTACGGCTGGGACGCGAACGGGGCCAGCACCGAGCAGGAGCCGGAACTGGTGGACAAGTCGCTCGTGCCCTGGATGCGCAGATGGGTAGGGGAGAAGCCTCGGCGGGGCAAGCGCCCGGAGCTCGTCCTCCCGCCGGCCACTCCGGTGACGGTGTCCGCTCCGGGCATGCTCTGGCCCCTGGCCGCCGTTCGCTGGATGGATGTGCTGGCGTCCTCGCTGAAGGCGGCCGTGCTGCTGGGCGTGTTGCTGCTGGCGGGCCTGGGGGTGGAGGAGCTCATGCGGCGCCTGAGTCCAGCGCCTCCCGCGCCACCCATCACGCCTCCCGGCCTGCCGGGGCCTGCGTTCCGCCCACCTGTAGGGTTTCCCTGGGAGGTCCCCTCCTGGATGGCCGGGTCTGGCGGCGAAGTGGCGCCCCCTTGGAAGCGGCCGGAAGCTGACGGAGCCGCGGCTCCACTGGTGGAGTCGACCCCCGCGGCCGCCGCTTCGCCCGCGGCGTCCGGAAAGGACACAGCCCCCGTGAAGAAGCAGCAGCGGCAGAAGACGAACAGCCCCCAGCGGGAAACACAGTCCAGGAGCGCGGGGGCCGCCGCGCGCAACGCGTGCCTGGGCCTCACGGGAGCCGCCCTGCAGGCCTGTCTCAGTGCGCAGCAGCAGGTGCCACCGGTGCGCCGGGAGCCTCCACGCCTGGAGTGCCCCGCCGGGGCCGTGGAGACCATGACCCGCACGCTCGGCCTGCGCATCGGCCAGGTCCACGTCGCCGACTGGTCCGATGTGCGGGGCAGAGCCGTTTCCGTGCGTGAGGATACCCCGCTCCGATTGGGCGGTGCCTTGGGGGAGAAGCTGCCCCACAAGACCGTCCTCTACGGGCGGCTCTACCTCGGGGAGAAGCGCGTGTACGGCCTCTTCACCGAGGCTCGCACGCCTACTGGAGAGACGTACAAGGTCTGCATACGACTGTACGAATGGCAAGGCGGGCCTGGCTTGCCCTTCGACCCCGGCAGCACGCCTGAGAACATGGTGGTCGCTCCTGTTGCGGCCGTGCAGGTCGTGGACCACTTCGAAGAATAGAGTTGGCGGGGCCGCTGTCCCGAGCGAGCTGCCATGCACTACCGGGTGGGAAGTGTGGTAGAGGCCCACTTTTGCGGTCTCATCCACGTCCCTGGAGGTTCCTGCCCTGTGTTCGCCCCGTCCTCCGCCGCCCTCCTGGGTCTCGTCTTGCTCGCCGCACCCGCTGGTGCCGCCGAGCGGACCCCATTCCCCACCTGCGAGACGGGCACCCGTCACATCGAACTGGAAGCGGATGCTCCTGACATCCCCTCGGAGGTGTGCATCCACCCGCAGCTGTCCACCAACCTGTTCTTCGACTCGAAGCTGGCACGTGTGGAACTGGCCGCGCGGGAGCGGTTCCGGGTGATAGAGGGGGACTTCGGCCTCACGCTCGTTCCCTCGGAATCGCTTCACGATGGGGAGCGCGTGCCGGTGACAGTCCACTTCCAGGACGGCGCGGCCCCGGCGAGCGTCACCTTCCAACTGGTGGTGCATCCCTCCGAGGCCGAACGGCAGGTGGAGGTGACGCGCCACCCGCGGACGTTGGCCTCCTACCGGCAGGGCGAGCAGCAGGCGCGGGCGGAATCTCAACAGTGCCGGGAGGACAAGGCACGCCTCCAGGCCGAGTGCAGCGGGCAGGTGGGGCTCACGGGCCTCATCGCCCAGGAGCGCATGGGCAAAGGGGGCGTCGCCTATAAGGACCTCGGTCACGAAGTCACTTCACGTTCGGGCAACACCGTCACCAGCATGCACGCGAGCAGCTACCGCTCCGACACCTACCGCGAGGGCGAGAAAACCGGCGTGGTGCGGCTCGCCGTGGCGCAGGCATTGATAAATACCGGTAAGAGGCCCTGGACGCCCGCTGGTGCTGCGCTGGTGGGATTCAGGCGCACGAAATGGAAGGCGCTCAACGTCTGGCCAGGGGAGTCCATTCCGCCGGGGCTGATGCGCCAGGTCGTGGTGGAGGTGGAGGCGCCGGAGAGCGAGGCACGGGGCGCCTTCACCCTCGAGATGTGGGGCCAGGAAGACGCAGCCCGGATCGAGCTCTTCGATGGTGTGACCTTCCCGTAGGCCGTCACACGTCACGGCGTGGGCGTGACGGCTCTGCCTGACTCCAGGAGTTGTTCTGTTCTGAGAGGTTGAATCCGCACGCCAACCTGGACGGTCAGCCGGGACTTCCATTCCGCACCCCATCGTGTTACCTGAATGGGGCCTTGGTTTTTGTCAGGATACCTTTCCGGGTACATGGGGATTTCAAGGCTGGACATGTCCCCAACATCTCCGCCCGGTAGCCCCCTTCTCGGGAGTGAGCCATGAATACGCCGCCCAGCTCAGACTCCACCCTCCGCGTCCCGAGCCCTGGCTCCCTGCTCTTCGAGGGTCCCGAGTACCGTTACGAGTTTCTGCGTCGGCTGCTGAACCACGTGGACTACAGCCCGCTGGTGCTTGCCCGGCGAAAGCCGCTGACGGGGAGCGGCCCCGCCCGCACCGTCCTCCTGCGGCACGTGGTGATGCCACCCCGGTCGGAGCGGCGTCAGCGGGCCTTGGAGGAGGCGCGGCTCGCCGTGCACCTGCGCCACCCCCACATCGCCCGGGTCCACGGGTTGGAGGAGCACCAGGGCCGACCCTTCCTGGTGACGGAATTCATGCCGGGCTGCTTCCTCGACACGGCGGAGAGCACCTCGCTCGAGCGACTGGGCCACCCGCTGTCCCCGGCCTTCGCCTGTTACATCGCCGCCGCCGTGGCCGATGCACTCCATTACGCCTGGAGCCTCGAGGGTGAGGACGGCCAGTCACTGCACGTCGTTCACCGGGCCGTCAGTCCCATGGCAATCCGGCTGAGCCGCAAGGGGCAGGTCAAACTCACCGACTTCGGTGTGGCCTGGTCGCGGATGACCGGACGCGTCCACACCGCTCCCCGCGTGCTGCGGGCGGACGTCGCCTACGCCGCCCCGGAGGTGGTGCGCTTTCAGCCGCCGGATGGGCGGGCGGACCTCTACTCCCTGGGCATGGTGCTGCTGGAGATGCTCTCGGGCCAGTACCCGTTGGACCCGCCGGACGTGGCTCTGCCCCCGGATGAGTCCCTGGAGGTGGCTCGCTACAACGCCCACGTACGCACCGAGCGCACCAGCTGGGCCAGCGTGGGGGCACTGGCCGACCGCATCCTGCGCTTCGGCCCGGAGGACGTGGAGCGTATGGCCCAGGGGGTTCCGGGGCAGCTCAAGCGCATCCTCCACAAGGCGCTACGCGCCAGACCGGAGGACCGCTATCAGACGGGCGCCGAGCTGCGCGATGACCTGAGAGCGTACCTGCGCCTGGACGGTCCCTTCGGGCCCTCCGAGGCGGCGACGGAGCTGGCGTCCATTCTGCGCAAGAACCCCTCCCCCGACGAGACACTCGCATTTCCCTCCGAAAAGGGCGTCGTGCCCACACCGGAGGAGATGGCGGGTTGGAAGAAGAAGCCCCTGCACTAGCGGCCACCATGACGACCCCAAAGAGACACGAGGCGAAGGAGACAGTGGAGAGGACGCGGCTTCTCGTCCACTTGGGGGAGGTGCTGAGCGAGGCCCGGCGGGCCAGGGGCCTGACCCAGGCAGACGTGGCCGAGCGTGTGGGCATCGCCACTGAGGTGTACGGGCGGACGGAGCGCGGGCTGATGCTTCCCAGCGTGCCCACCCTGCGGCGGCTGTGCGGGATCCTCCGGCTGGATGCGAACCACGCCCTCGATCTGGCTGGCCATGACATGGCGGCCTGGTTGGCGGACGCCGCGCCCACTCAGGAGAACCCTCCCCTGATGCGCCGGCTGCTGCGCCACCTGCGTCACCTGGACGAGCCGCGGCTCGCCGTGGTCCACAACCTGGTGCTCGCCCTGGAGAAGCTCCCTTCCGGGAGCCAGCCCTCCGCTGGCGAAGAGGGGCGCGAGTCCCGACCGTTCACGTCGTGAGGTGGGAGTCGGCCGTCTCCAACAGCTTGCGCAGCAGCACCAACCTCTCCGGGGTCCAGCCACTCAGCAGGTGGATGATACGGCTCAGCTCCGGGTGCTCACCATCCGTGCGCGCGGCAGTGCCAGATGCTTGTGCCGGTTCACGGGGAGCCAGGGACAGCAGCGCGTCCGAGGAGATGCCGAGCGTCTCACACAAGCGCCGCAACGTGGGCACGCTGGGCGTCATGTGGCCGCGTTCCACCCGGCCGTAGACGCTCGAGCGCAGGCCCACCTTGGCAGCCACTTCCGCCTGCGTGAGACCCAACCGCAGCCGGGCGGCCCGGGCCGCCGCCCCCATGAGCCGTTGCAGCTTTTCGTCCATGCACACGGGTCTACCGCAAAGGTTGTGAATCCGCGACTGCGTATTCCAGCCAAGGTGAGCACTCGTTCCAGCTCAAGCCGAGCAGCCGTTCCGGCCGATGATGAGCGGCTCGTCAACGATGCTCAGGGGTGGTCTCTTCGCTGTAAGAGTCCGCCGTGCCCCGTCCAGATGGGGCACGGCGCCCCCCTCCCCGCGCTCACCTCACGTCAGTGGGAGCGGTGTTGCTTGCTCCGCCGCCAGGGTAGGCTCGGCGTTCATTCCGTCCTGGAGCGCCTGGATGAGGCGCTCCACCTCCGTCATCGGCACGTCCTGCAGGCTGACGAGCGTCTTGCCGCCCTTGCTGCGCGAGCTGAAGCGCACGTCGGCCACGCCCTCGAAGCTGCGGGTGATGCTGTCAGCGAAGAAGAGCAGACGCGCCTGGTCCGCCACGGGCACCCGCACCGGGGGCGGGTTCCGCTTGGCGCGCGTGGCCCGCTCCAGCTCGTCCACGCTGCAGTCGGAGAAGGGCTTCGCCACCACCTTGCCGTCATCCTGCGGCACGTCGATGCTCAGGGCGCCCGGGTCCGCCGGCAGCAGCGTGTTGGTCACCTCCACGTAGCGGAGGAGCTCCCGCAGGTTGCTCATGCCGTACTGCGTGCAGATGGCCTCCGTGAAGCTGCGGGCCACGGTGCCGTAGTTGCTCATCGTGGCCTTCGAAATGGCCTTCACGTGTTGGCTGAAGTACTCCTGCGCGCTCCTGTACCCGGCGGACTCGGCCATCCGCTTGTCCATGACGTGGTTGTAGAGCGTACCGATCTGGTGTGCGCTGGTGCTGCCCTGCTTCGCCAGCGCATTCAGGGTGTCGCGGATTTGATCGAGCGTCAGGTCAATGCCAACGGTCGTCATCGTCTTGTTCATTGCTGTCCCCCTCTTGAATCCAAGAGTGTGGTTGTGTCTGTGTTTCCACCGCTGGAACTGCATTGCGGCCAACAGTCGCAGTGCACTCGGCGGACCAAAGACAGACAGCATTCGTTTCAAGAGGTTGTGAATCGGGCTCGCGCGAGAGACATCCACGTGAGAGACGGGACCGTCCAGCAGGCGAGATGAACAGCGCCTGTCATGAGACGATTCGATGTAGTCGACTACATTTTGTGTGGCATGAAAGCCTACGTTCGATGTAGTCAACTACATCAAATCGTGGCCCTGTCTTGGTCGATGGGCCTGCGAACGTGAGGAACCCTCTTGGGTCCAATACCCTCACCCCGTCCCTCTCCCAAAGGGAGAGGGGCAGACCCGGGTCACCTCACGGCGGTAGTTCTCAGTTGGCGTGGTAGCGCGCCAGCACGCAGGTGACGTTGTCGTTGCCGCCCGCCGCGTTCGCCAGGTCGATCAGCTGCGAGCACGCCTTGTCCAGCTCCATCGTGCGCGCCAGGATCTCCTGCATCTGCGGGTCCGTCACCATGCCCGACAGCCCGTCCGAGCACAGCAGGAACACGTCCCCTTCCTGCGGCTCCACCTTCGCCACGTCCACCTGCACCGTCTCCTTCATCCCCAGTGCCCGGACGATGACGTTCTTGTGCGGGAAGTTCTCGATCTCCTCCGGCGAGAGCTTCTTCGCCTTGAGGTAGTCGTTGAGCAGCGAGTGGTCCTCCGTCACCTGCTTCAGCACGCCCTGCCTGAAGAAGTACACCCGGCTGTCACCCACGTGCCCCACGTACGCCGTGTCGTTGATGAAGTGCAGCGAGACGATCGTCGTCCCCATGCCCTTGTACTTCGTGTCCGTACACGCCTTCTCGTAGATGCTCTTGTTGGCCAGCTTGATGCCCGTGGCCAGCCGGTTCTCGTCGTAGTTGCGCGCCTTGTCCATCTTGAACGGCCAGGTCACGTCCTGGTCGCGCGCCGTCATCCGGAAGAACTCGGCCAGCTCGTCCACGGCGATCTTCGAGGCAATCTCCCCGGACGAATGGCCGCCCATTCCGTCGGCGACACAGCACAGGTTCTCGTCGGACAGAATGAGGTAGTTGTCCTCATTGTGGTTCCGCTTCATCCCGACGTGGGTGGTGCCAGCAACCTCGATGCGCATGCTGCGGAGTCTCCAACGTGTCCAGGATGTCCCTTGGACGAGAGGGGCAGGTTAACAAAGCGTCGCGAAAGGGGTCAAAACCCCAGGAGCCCGGAAGGTTGGCCTCTTTACGGCCATGGGGGGGTCAAGGGACAGCTTCGAATGCAAGCCGGTCCCCTTCCTGGGTGCCGCTCGCCTGGAGCGTCCCGGCGGGCAGCTCCAGCACCGACTTCGCCTGGAAGTACATCGAGGTCGCCCGCCAGGGCGGCAGGGCCACGAATTGCTTGACGATCGTCCCCTCCGGGTCGAGGAAGGCCACGTCGATGGGAATGCGCATGAAGAAGGTGTGGATGGAGTTGCAGGGTACGATGTGCAGCCCCTCCCCGAAGGCCAGCGACCTCCGGCCCATCAACCCCACGAAGCGCTCCACGAACGACGTGGCCCGCTCCGCGCGGTCCGCCAGCAGGCGGTCTCGTGTCACATTGTTCACCCTCAGGCGCATGTCGCGCGTTCTACCTCAATGCTCCAGCCCCTGGCGCGTCCCTTCCACCTCGTCCTCGTCTCCCCCCAGATTCCCCCCAATACCGGCAACGTCGCCCGGCTGTGCGCCGTCACCGGCTGCCGGCTCATCCTCGTGGAGCCCCTGGGCTTCTCCATCGACGACCGCCACCTCAAGCGCGCCGGCCTGGACTACTGGGACAAGGTCTTCCTGAAGCTCTACCCGGACTTCGACGCCTACCTGGCCGAGTGGCCTGCCGCCAGGCGCTGGATGTTTTCCGCCCGCGCCGCTACATCCCTGTACGCCGCCCGCTTCGAGGAGGGGGACCACCTCGTCTTCGGCTCGGAGACGCAGGGGCTGCCCGGGGACATCCTCGCCGGGGGCTCGGGGACCCCCGTCACCATCCCCATGCTGCCCGAGCGCCGCAGCCTCAACCTGTCCACCTCCGTGGGCATCGCCGCCTACGAGGCCCTCCGGCAGGTCCAATTCGCCCCGGCGGGCGGGCGGGCAGGCACGCCGAGTTGAGAGGAGGGAAGGACGGACTACACTGCGGCTCGCATGCCCCCCTCGCAGGTCGCCGAAACGCTGTACTCCGCCCACAAGTCCCGTGCCACCGGCCGGCTCACGCTGCACGCCGGAGGGCGCCAGGCGCTCCTCTTCCTCCAATCCGGAGACCTGGTGGGGACGCAGCTCGGCTTCGGGTACCAGACGCCCGTGCAGGCTCTGCTTCAGGCCGGGCGCATCCGCCCCGAGATGCTGGATGCGCTGTGGGCCCGTGAGAGCGCGGGGACTCCCGATGAGGACCTGTTGGAGGAGCTCGGGCTGGCGCCGGAGGCGGTGGCCGAGCACCAGGTGCTCGCCGAGGTGCGGCGGCTGAGTCAGCTCGCCGAGCGCGCCGCCTTCGAGGAGGGAGGGGTGGAGGAGATGTTCCGCCCCATCGCGGGGACGCGCGTCGTCCGTGCCGCCCTGGAGCCCGCGGGCGCCGAGGCCCCCGAGCCTCGCATGTACCGCTGTGAGAACGCGGGGGCGTGCACCCCGTGGGTGGCCAGTGCGGAGGAGATGGCGCTGCTCCTGAGGCTGGCGGACTTCCAACGGTTGGAGGGGCTGACGCCCGCCCAGGAAGTGCTGTTCCACGTTCTCGAGCGTGAGGGGCTCGTCGAGTCGCTGTCCATCGAGGCGTGGGAGGCCCGCGAGCGGGACCGGCGCGAGGAGGAGGCCCGGCGACAGGCGGAAGAAGAGGCCCGGCGCGCCGAGGAAGCCCGGTTGGCCGAAGAGGCCCGGCGCCGCGCGGAAGAAGAGGCGCGGCTGGCGGAAGAGGCGCGGCTGGCGGAAGAGGCGCGGCTGGCGGAAGAGGCGCGGCTGGCGGAAGAGGCACGACTGGCGGAAGAGGCACGACTGGCGGAAGAGGCGCGGTTGGCTGAGGAGGCTCGCCTCGCGGAAGAAGCCAGACTCGCCGAAGAGGCACGGCTCGCCGAGGAAGAAGCGCGTCGGGCTGCCGAGGAAGAGGCGCGGTTGGCCGAGGAGGCTCGCCGCGCGGAAGAGGCCCGGCGCCGCGCGGAAGAAGAGGCGCGGTTGGCCGAGGAGGCGCGGCTGGCCGAGGAGGCGCGGCTGGCCGAAGAGGCCCGGTTGGCCGAGGAGGCTCGCCGCGCGGAAGAGGCGCGACTGGCCGAAGAGGCCAGGCTCCGTGCGGAAGAAGAGGCACGCCGCGCGGAAGAGGCGCGGCTGGCCGAGGAGGCCAGGCTCCGTGCGGAAGAAGAGGCACGCCGCGCGGAAGAGGCGCGGCTGGCCGAGGAGGCTCGCCTCGCGGAAGAAGCCAGACTCGCTGAAGAGGCTCGGTTGGCCGAAGAGGCTCGGTTGGCCGAAGAGGCGCGACTGGCCGAAGAGGCGCGACTGGCCGAAGAGGCCCGGCTCCGTGCGGAGGAGGAAGCACGCCTGGCGGAGGAGGCCCGACGTGCCGAAGAGGAACGGCTGGCGGAGGAGGCACGGCTAGCCGAAGAGGCCCGCCGTGCTGAGGAAGCCAGACTCGCCGAAGAGGCACGGCTCGCCGAGGAAGAAGCGCGTCGGGCTGCCGAGGAAGAGGCTCGGTTGGCCGAGGAGGCGCGTCGAGCTGCGGAAGAAGAAGCACGCCGTGCGGAAGAAGCACGCCGTGCGGAAGAGGCACGCCGTGCGGAAGAGGCGCGACTGGCCGAAGAGGCCCGCCTCGCCGAAGAGGCTCGTCGTGCCGAGGAGGAGGCGGCCCGGCTGGCTGAAGAGATTCGGTTGGCCGAGGAGGCGCGGCTGGTGGAGGAGGCCCGTCGCGCGGAAGAGGCGCGGCTGGCCGAGGAGGCTCGACTCCGAGCCGAGGAGGAAGCGCGGTTGGCCGAGGAGGCCCGTCGCGCGGAAGAGGCGCGTCTTGCCGCTGAAGAGGAGGCGCGACTCGCCGAGGAGGCGCGACTCGCCGAGGAGGCGCGGCTCCGAGCCGAGGAAGAAGCCCGACAGGTCGAGGAAGCCCGTCGCGCGGAAGAGGCGCGGCTGGCGGAGGAGGTGCGGCTCCGAGCCGAGGAGGAGGCGCGACTCGCCGAGGATGCGCGGCTGGCCGAAGAGGCACAGCTAGCGGAGGAGGCCCGGCTTCGAGCCGAGGAGGAGGCGCGTCTCGCTGAGGAAGCGCGGCTGGCCGAAGAGGCACGTCTCGCCGAGGAGGCCCGGCTCCGAGCCGAGGAGGAGGCACGTCTCGCCGAGGAGGCCCGGCTCCGAGCCGAGGAGGAGGCGCGTCTCGCTGAGGAATCGCGGCTGGCGGAGGAGGCCCGGCTCCGTGCCGAAGAGGAGGCGCGACTGGCCGAGGAAGCCCGCTTGGCCGAAGAGGCGCGACTGGCCGAGGAGGCCCGGCTCCGAGCTGAGGAGGAGGCGCGTCTTGCGGAAGAGGCGCGTCTCGCCGAGGAGGCCCGGCTGGCCGAAGAGGCTCGCCGCGTGGAAGAGGCTCGCCGCGTGGAAGAGGCTCGTCGGGCCGAGGCAGCTCGTCTCGCTGAGGAGCGTCGCCGTGCGGAAGCGGCGCGGCTGGCGGAGGAGGCCCGGCTCCGAGCCGAGGAGGAGGCTCGACGGGCCGAGGCGGCGCGACTGGCGGAAGAGGCGCGGCTGGCGGAAGAGGCGCGGCTGGCGGAAGAGGCGCGGCTGGTGGAAGAGGCGCGGCTGGCGGAAGAGGCGCGGCTGGCGGAAGAGGCGCGGCTGGCGGAAGAGGCGCGGCTGGCGGAAGAGGCGCGGCTGGCGGAAGAGGCGCGGCTGGCGGAAGAGGCTCGGGTCGCCGAGGAAGCCCGGCTGGCCGAAGAGGCTCGCCGCGCGGAAGAGGTTCGTCGGGCCGAGGCAGCTCGTCTCGCCGAGGAGCGCCGCCGTGCGGAAGCGGCTCGACATGCCGAAGAGGCTCGCAGGGCCGAGGCCGCGCGCCTCGCGGAAGAGGCTCGCCGCGTAGAGGCGTCACGCCTCATCGAGCAGCGGCGTCTCGCCGAGGTCTCCCAGTTGTCGGACGTGGCTCGCATCGCCGAGGCGGCCGAACTGCAGGACGGAGAATTGATCCTCGGCTCCGCTCCCGCCGAGGCGAGCACACAGCCCGTTACCGGAGCCGAGAACTCCCTCTCCGAAGTCATGTCCACCCCCGAGGCGTGGTTCGACGCGTTCCCGGGTGACGCGGAGTTGCCCGCGCAGGAGGACACGAACGCGCTCCGTCTGGCGCGCGAGCAGGCCAATGCCGCGTCGCTCCGGGACATGCAGGAGGCCCAGCGGCGCGCCGGGTCCGCTCCTCCAGAGTCATGGCTCGTCGACGAGCCCGCTCGACCCATCGCGCCTGCCATGCCCGCGGCTTCCGCTCCCCAGGAATCGGCGAACGAGTCAGGTGCCGATCTGAACTTCTGGGCGGATCTCTCGGGCCCCGAGTCCCAGCCGCCCGCCCCTGTCGTGCCCGCGCCCGTCGTCATGGCGCCCGCGATGCCGCCTCCGGCCGCGCGCCCGCCACCGCCCGCGGCACCGCCTCGGGCCGCCGTTCCCCCGGGGCTTCGTTCCCCCGCCGCCAGCACGCAGGCTCCGGCCGCTCCCGTTCCCCCGGGCCTGCGTTCTCCCGCCGCCAACACGGCCGCCCCCGCGGGCTCCGTTCCCCCCAACCTCTGGGCTCGCAACAGTGCGCCCGCTGCTCCCGCTCAGCCGCTCCGGCTGGGGCCGGATGCACCTCGCTCCTCGGGTGACGAGGACCTCTGGCGCATCGTCACCTTCGACAACGCCGGTGGTGAGGCCCCTGGCGACATCAACGCCTCGTTCGAGGCCGCGCTGCAGCAGGTCGATGCCCACCTGGAATCGCTCGTCCGCGCGGAGGTCCCCCAGTCCCCGGCTCCCATCGAGCCCGCTCCCCAGCCTCCGGTGTCTCCGGCGCCCGCCGCGCCCCCGGCCCCCGCCGCGCCCATGCCGCCTCCGGCCGTCACCACGGCCTCCTCGGTTCCGACGGTCGACTTCGACATGCCCGATTCGTGGGACGACCTGTCCCTCGATGAGAACGACCTGGCGGAGGATGTGTCCGACGAGGCGGCGAAGGTCCGCCGCCAGCGCCTGCTCCAGCGTGCCATGGAGATCGGGTCCCGCCCCGCGGCCGCTCCGCCAGCTCCCGGTGCGCCGGCTCCCGGTGCGCCGGCTCCGCTCAGTGACGAGCAGCTGCTCGCCCAGCAGATCGAGAAGCGCTACGCCGACGTGCAGGCCCATCGCGACCACTTCACGATGCTCGGCCTCCCCATCGGTCCGGATGTGAAGCGCGAGCAGGTGAAGACCGCGTTCCTCGGGCTCGCCAAGCGCTTCCACCCGGATCGTCTGCCTCCGGCGCTCTCCTCCCTGGCGCCCAAGATGACCGCCGTCTTCGACTCCATCCGCGGTGCCTACGAGGTCCTCTACGACGACACGAAGCGCGCGGCCTACCTCCAGGAGCTGCGCTCCATGGCCTCGGCGCAGGCGGCGAAGCCCGCTGGTGGCGGGGAAGCCAGCGATCTCTTCAAGATGGGAGAGGTCTTCTTCCGCAAGCGGGACTTCGCGTCCGCGGCCGACCACTTCGAGCGCGCCTACAACGTCGAGCCCAAGGCCGTGTACCTCGCCGCTCGCGCGTGGGCCATCTACATGGACCCCCAGCGCAAGGCCGACATCCCCAAGGCGAAGCAGATGATGGCCGAGGCGCTCAAGCGGGATCCCAACTGTGATCGGGCCCACTACCAGCTCGGGGTGATCTCGCGCGTCGAGGGCGACATGCTCCGCGCCGAGCGTCACTTCCGCGAGGCGGTGCGCGCCAACCCCAAGCACCTCGAGGCCAACCAGGAGCTGCGCCTCATCGAGATGCGCAAGAAGAATCCGCCCCCCAAGAAGGGCGGCGGTCTCTTCGGCTAACCCTCCGTTTCCATTGGCGCGGAGGGGAGGGGGTCACCAGGCGCATCGCCTGGCTGGCAGGGCCTCGGGCGAGGGGTCCGGGGTGAGTGGCGGTGCATGCTCGTTCACCTGGACACCGAACGAGTCCCCCCGTCCTTCCGCCATTGACATGCCCGGAGAGCGGGCATGATCATCCGAACCTTCTCCGCGCCGGGCGCTTTCAATCAGCTGCCCGCAGCGAAAGGCAATCGAACGTGGCCAAGCAGCACCTGCTCCTGGTCGATGGTGACCCGAAGAGTCTCCGTGTGATGGAAGTCAGCCTGAAGAAGGCCGGCTTCTCCGTCACGACCGCCGTCCACGGCAAGGATGCGCTCGAGAAGGTGCAGATCAGCCCGCCGGATCTCGTGCTCGCCGACACGAAGATGCCGGAGATGGACGGCTTCGAGCTGTGCAAGACGCTCAAGTCCGACGAGCGCTACAAGCACATCCCCTTCGTCTTCCTCACCAACCAGAAGGCGGTCGAGGCGAAGGTGAAGGGCCTGGAGCTCGGTGGCGACGACTACCTGACCAAGCCCATCTACATCAAAGAGATCGTCACCCGCCTGACGATGATCCTCCAGAAGGTGGACAAGGAGAGGATCGAGCGGCGCGAGACGACGAAGGGCGGGTTCGCCGGCAACCTGGCCGACATGGGCGTGGTGGACCTGGTCCAGACGTTCGAGATCGGCCGCAAGACGGGCACCATCTCCATCAAGGGAGACCGGGTCGCCACCATCTACTTCAAGGAAGGCCGCGTCATCGACGCGGAGATGGGGCGGCTCAAGGGCGAGAACGCCTTCTACCGTCTGCTCAACGCCACCGAGGGTGAGTTCGAGGTCCAGTTCACCGCGCTGGACCGCCCCGAGCGCATCGAGGTCTCCACCCAGGGCCTGCTCATGGAGGGCATGCGCCGGCTGGACGAGTGGGGCCGCATGCTCGAGCAGCTGCCCCCGCTGGAGACGGTGTTCGAGATCGACTACCACCAGCTCGCCGAGCGCCTCTCGGAGATTCCGGACGAGGTCAACGGGCTGCTGCGCCTCTTCGACGGCAAGCGCAACTTGAGCCGGGTGGTGGAGGACTCGGACTTCGACGACCTGGCCGCGCTGGGCATCATCAGCAAGCTGTACTTCGAGGGCCTCATCCGCGAGCTGGGCAGTGTCTCGCAGGAGCCCGTGCAGAGCGGCAAGCCCGGCATCGAGGAGTGGCTCCACAACGCGCCGGCGCCGAGCGCTCCCGCCGAGCCCGCGCCGGAGCCCGTGGCGCCCGTGATCGCGCCGGAGCCCGTGCCCCAGGTAGCGCCGGTGGTGGCCCAGCCCGCGCAGCCCATGGCGCCCGTGGTGGCCCCCGTGGCCATGCCGGAGCCGCAGGTGCAGGCCCAGGCCGAGGTGCCGCCGCAGCCCGCCAACGTCGTCGTCTTCGAGCCCCGGCGGCGCGCGCAGAACAACCTCGCCGAGGAGGACATCATCGCTCCTCCGCGGACGGCCGAGGGCTCGGCGTTCCTCGTGGATCCCGCGCCGGCCCACCGTGCGAAGGAACTGGAGCGGCGCAGCCTGCTGCTCGACTGGAACCGGGTGGACGTGGACGGCATCGGCTCGGCGGGAGGTTGGGGTCCGGGTTGGTCTCCGGCTCCCCGCGCACCGGCGAACCCCGGTGCCCCCGCGCCCTCCACCGTGTCCACGGCCTCCAGCGCGCTCGCGGCCTTCGACGAGCCCGCGTCCACGCCCGCTCCCGTGGCGCCCGTGGAGCCTCCGGCGTCCTCGCCGCGGGGCCCCATCTTCGGCGGGGCCGCCGTGGGCCCCAATCCGTTCCCGCCCGTTCCTCCTCCCGAGCCCGCGACTCCGGCCGAGGAGGTGACGTTGGTGTCGGGTCTGAAGCCCGTCGCCCCGGTCCAGGAGCCCGCGCCCGCCCCCGCGCCCGTCGCGGTCCAGCCGCCCGTGGAGGCTGCTCCGGCCGAGAAGCCCCAACAGCTCGCGCTCCCGCCGTACCCGGGCCATGGCGCGCCCGTGGCCCCCGAGCCCGTCGCGTCCAAGCCCGCCGAGGAGCCCAAGCCCGAGCCCCAGCCGGCTCCGCAGGCCGTCAGCAAGCCCGCGCCCGCGGAGGAGCCCAGGCCGCGCCCGGTGTCGCAGCCCAGGGCCACGCCCGCGCAGCCCCAGAAGAAGTCCCCGGCGGTCGATGACGAGGACGTGCAACTGCCGAAGCCGAAGCGCACCGGCCTCTTCGTCGGACTCGCGGTCGCGGCGATCGCCGTGGGCGTCGCGGTGGTGTTCAGCCGGGGCGGTGGCTCGGAGCAGCCCACGCCTCCGCCCCAGGAGGCCAGGCCCGCTCCCACCGAGCAGGCGAAGGTGCCGGAGCCCGAGAACAAGGCGCCCGAGGCGAAGGCCCCCGAGGCGAAGCCTCCCGAGAGCAAGCCGCCCGAGACCCCGCCGGCCCAGCCGGCTACCGCGGCTGGGGCGCCGGAGGCTCCCAAGCCCACCGAGCAGCCCACCGTCGCCACGACGACTCCTCCGCCCGCCGAGGAGGAGGAGAAGGACGACGAGCCGGAGCAGGTCGAGGCGCAGAAGCTGAGCCCCGAGGCTCAGTACGCGGAGCTGGCGCGCCGGGCCAAGAAGCTCATGGCGGCCAACCGCTACAAGACGGCGGCCCTCACCTACCGCAAGGCGCTCGCCCTCAAGCCGGACTCGGCCGAGGCCAAGGCCGGTCTGGGCATCTCCCTGGTTCGTGGCGACACCACCAGCAGCGCGGGCTACCGCGACGCCTCCAAGTTGCTGGAGGAGGTGGTGAAGGCCCAGCCCCGGAATGCCCAGGCCTGGGTGCACCTGGGCATGGCCCGCCAGTTCACCAATCAGGAAAAGAAGGCGATCGACGCCTACAAGCAGTATCTCCTGCTGGAGCCCTCTGGGTCGTCCGCTTCCGAGGTTCGTGCCGCGCTCAAGCAGCTCGGCCAGTAGTCGGGCGGCTGGGCTCCTGGTAGAGAGGCAGCCCTTGCTCGTACTCGGACTCGAAACCTCCTGTGATGAGACCGCCGCCGCCGTCGTGGAGGACGGCCGGCGCGCGCTCTCCGACGTCGTCTCCACCCAGGTGGACATCCACCGCCGCTGGGGTGGCGTGGTGCCGGAGCTCGCCAGCCGCAACCACGTCGTCCAGGTCATGCCCGTCCTGCACGAGGCCCTCTCCCGGGCCGGCAAGACGCTCGATGACGTGGACCTCATCGCCGTCACCTCCGGGCCCGGCCTCATCGGCGCGCTCCTGGTGGGCGTGCAGGTGGCCAAGTCGCTGAGCCTCGCCACCGGCAAGCCCTTCGTCGGGGCCAACCACCTCGAGGGGCACCTGCTCGCCAGCCGCCTGCTGGAGGATGCCCCGGAGCCTCCGTTCCTCGGGCTCGTCGTCTCCGGCGGCCACACCAGCCTCTACGAGGTGCGGGACTACGGCCACTACCGGCTGGTGGGCAGCACCCGGGACGATGCCGCGGGCGAGGCCTACGACAAGACGGCGCGCATCCTCGGCCTGCCGTACCCGGGCGGGCTGCCCATCGACCAGCTCGCGCAAAAGGGCAACCCCGAGGCCATCCGCTTCCCCCGCGCGCTGCCCGGCTCGGACAACTTCGACTGGTCCTTCTCCGGGCTGAAGACGGCGGTGCTCCATCACGTGCGCAAGCACGGCGTGCCCCAGGGGCAGGAACTGGCGGACCTGTGCGCCTCCTTCCAGGAGGCCGTGGCGGACGCGCTGTCGAAGAAGTTCGTCGCCGCCGCGCGCCGGCTGGGCTTGAATCGCCTGGTGGTGTGCGGGGGCGTGGCGGCCAACTCGCGCCTGCGCTCGCTGAGCCTGGAGCGCGCCGAGGACCGCAACCTGAAGCTGTACCTCCCGCCGGTGCGGTTGTGCACGGACAATGGCGCGATGATCGCCGTGGCGGGTTACGAGGCCTGGCGCAGGGGCCTGCGCGGCGACTTCAGTCTGTCCGCGGACCCGGCCTGGCGCATGTGAAGGTGAAGGGAGCCGCGAGTGGATACGCCACGTGACATCCTCCAGCGCCATGGCCTGAGGGCCAAGCACAGCTGGGGGCAGAACTTCCTCGGAGATCCGCAGATATTGGAGGCCATCGCCGACGCGCTGGAGCTGCGCGAGGGCGAGCCGGTGGTGGAACTGGGCCCGGGCCTGGGGCACCTCACGCGCTTTCTCGCGGCCACCGGGGCGCGCGTCACCGCGGTGGAGAAGGACCGCGACATGGTGGCGGTGCTGGAGAAGGAGGCCATCCCCGGGGTGCGCGTGGTGTCCGGCAACGCGGCCACGGTGGACTTCGCCGAGGTGGCGGGTGTCCCCGAGCTGAAGGTGGCGGGCAACCTCCCGTACCACCTGACGAGCTCCATCCTCTTCCAGGTGCTGGAGCAGCGCGAGCACGTGACGCGCGCCGTCTTCACCCTTCAGAAGGAAGTGGTGGATCGCCTCTCGGCCGAGCCGGGCGGGCGCGAGTACGGCCTGCTCACCGCCATCCTCGGCCTGTACTTCGAGTCCGAGCACCTCTTCGACATCGACGCCCGGCGCTTCCACCCGCCGCCCAAGGTGGACTCGGCGGTGCTGCGGCTGACGCGGCGGCCCGCGCCGCTGGCGCAGGTGGTGGACGGCGCGCGCTACATCCGCCTGGTGAAGGCGGGCTTCGCGCAGCGGCGCAAGACGCTCTTCAACTCGCTCAAGTCGGACAAGTCGCTGGGCACGACGGAGCAGGTGCAGAAGGCTCTCGAGACGGCGGGCATCGATCCGACGCGGCGCGCGGAGACGCTCTCTCCCGAGGAGTTCGCCGCCATCGAGCGCGCGCTGGGGCCAGTGGCGAAGTAGCGCCAATCTGGCGTCCCTCGGTCCCTGGTGCTAACGAGAGGGGCGTTGGAGAGGATGATGAGACCCCTGCCCCTGGAGGCCCTGGAGCCGGTGCTGCACCGGTTCAGCGTGCTGTACGCGGTGTTCGCCCGCCCCAGTGGGGAGGTGCTGCTGCGTTGGGGTGACGCGAGTCCGATTCCCATCCTCGACGAGAACGCCTTCGTCGGGGCCACCCGGGACATGGCCCGCGTCTACCGCTCGCTGGAGCGGATGTTGCTGCCGCAGATGGACGTGCAGGGCGAGTACCTGGGCATCCGCTCGAAGGTGGCCGACCAGGTGGTGTACGCGCTCTTCTTCGAGACGCGGCGCTTCGAGGCGGCCACGCCCGTGGAGCGGCTGCGCACCGAGTATGCCTTCTGCAAGTCGCTCGGCAACGCGGTGGACAGTGCGCTGCAGGCCTGGGTGGCCGCCCGTTAGGGGTTCAGGACTCCTCGCCGCCGAGCACCTTCAACAGCCCGCCCTGCTGGGACAGCCAGGCGCGGAAGTCTTCCTCGGACAGCCGCATGCGCGCGAGCACGCCGCGGAGGATCTCCTCCGGGGTGCCGTCCTTGCGACGCTTGAGCTCCAGGGCCGTCTTGAGGAGGGCCACGCCATAGAGCGGGTCGGGTTCCAACTCCCGCTCGGGGGCCTTCGTCGTTTCGGTGGACGCCGTGCGGCGTGGTTCCAGCTCGATGACCGTCTTCGCCCGCTGCCTTCGATTCATCTCCCTCGGTCCCCGCACGGTCCACCTGTCCCGCACCGCGCGTGGGTCCCTGGTAGTGGACGCCCACTCATGCGTCAAGGGTGGTGATGGGCTGGCGAGCCGGATCATTGCCCGGTCGCCACTCCCGTGTTCTATTCCGCGCCCCGTTTCTCGCGAGGTGGAGGTCTCGAAGCGGATGGACAACCGCTACATCGTGGTCGAGGGGCCCATCGGCGTCGGCAAGACGAGCCTCTCCAACATCCTCGCCGAGCGCTTCGGGGCCCGGCGTATCTTCGAGATCGTCGAGGAGAACCCCTTCCTCGCCAACTTCTACGCGGACCGGCAGAAGTACGCCTTCCAGACGCAGCTCTTCTTCCTGCTCTCGCGCTTCCGGCAGCAGGAGGAACTGGTCCAGCAGGATCTCTTCAACTCGGTGACGGTGAGCGACTACCTGTTCGCCAAGGACCGCATCTTCGCGTGCCTGACGCTGGACTCGCACGAGCTGGGCCTCTACGACCGCGTCTTCGAGGCGCTCACCCCTCGCGTGACGAAGCCCGACCTCGTCATCTACCTGCAGGCCCGGCTGGACGTGCTGCTCTACCGCATCAAGAAGCGCGGCCGGGAGTTCGAGCGTCAGTTCGACGCCGGCTACCTGGAGGAACTCGTCCACGCCTACAACGAGTTCTTCTCCCACTACACGGAAACACCCCTGCTGGTGGTGGACACGTCGGACATCGACTTCGTCCACAACGAGGGAGACCTCAAGGGGCTGTTGGGCGCCATTGACCGGGCGCGTCAGGGGACCCAGCACTACCTTCCCACGGGCGGCAAGCAGCCCTGAGTGACGCCCGGCTGCCCGCCCGCCTTCACGAGAAGTCCCCGCGGCGCGCCGGAGCGCGTTAGAGTGTCCTGGACGGCCGCTCCCGTCGATCCCCCATGGGGACTGCGAGGGGTGTCCGTCGATTCACCGCGGGACGTTGAACTCTCACTCTCAGAGGAGGTGAACCGTGAAGGACAAGGTCACCATCCATACGCTGAAGCGCCTGAAGCAGAGCGGTCAGAAGATCTGCATGGTCACCGCCTACGATGCCACCTTCGCCCGGGTCTTCGATGAAGCCGGAGCGGACGTGCTGCTCGTGGGGGACTCCCTGGGCATGGTCGTCCAGGGGCATGACTCGACCCTCCCGGTCACGATGGACCAGATGGTCTACCACTCGGCCGCGGTGGTCCGCGGGACGAAGCGGGCGCTCGTGGTGGGCGACCTGCCCTTCATGAGCTACCAGGTCTCGGTGGAGGAAGCGGTGCGCAACGCCGGCCGCATGGTGGCCGAGGGCAAGGTCGGCGCGGTGAAGCTGGAGGGCGGTGCCGAGTTCGCCAACGTCATCTCCGCCATCGTCCGCGCCAGTGTCCCCGTCATGGGCCACCTGGGCCTCACGCCGCAGTCGGTGCACAAGATGGGCGGCTATGTGGTGCAGGGGCGTGACGAGGACGCCGCGCGGCAGATTCTCGAGGACGCCATCGCGCTGGAGCGCGCCGGCTGCTTCTCGCTGGTGCTCGAGGGCGTGCCGCTGGAGCTGGCGCGCACCATCTCGCAGCGCCTCACCATCCCCACCATCGGCATCGGCGCGGGAAAGTACTGCGACGGGCAGGTGCTCGTCTGCTACGACCTGCTGGGGATGAACCCGGACTTCAAGCCCAAGTTCGTCAAGCGCTACGCCAACCTCCACGGCTCCATGACGGAGGCCGTGGGCACCTTCTTCTCCGAGGTGCGCGCGGGCTCCTTCCCGGACGAGGAGCACTCCTTCAAGTCCAAGCCCATCCGCCTCGTCCCCTCCAACCCCGAGGGCGAGCCCACCACCGCCGAGGGCGCGGAGAAGATGGGCCCCGTGTACGGAGCTCCGGTCTAGTCCATGCGGCCACTCGTCCTGCGCACCGTTGCCGAGACCGCCGCCTGGGCGGAGTCCATCCGCCGCTCGGGCCGTCGGCTGGCCCTGGTTCCCACCATGGGGTTTCTCCATGAGGGGCACCTCTCGCTGATGCGGGAGGGGCTGCGGCGCGCGGACGTCGTGGCGTCCTCCATCTTCGTCAACCCCACCCAGTTCGGTCCCACCGAGGACCTGTCGCGCTACCCGCGAGACATGGAGGGGGACCTGTCCAAGTGCGCCAGCGCGGGGGTAGAGGCCATCTTCGCCCCCATGCCCGCCGAGGTGTACCCCCCGGGGTATCAGACGTACGTGGAGGTGGAGCAGGTGAGCCAGGGCCTGTGCGGCGCGCGCCGGCCCGGCCACTTCCGGGGCGTGGCCACGGTGGTGACGAAGCTCTTGTGCCTCTTCCGGCCCCACCTGGCCCTCTTCGGCGAGAAGGACTACCAGCAGCTCCAGGTCATCCGCGCCCTCGAGCGCGACCTGAACCTGGGCGTGGAGATCGTCGGCATGCCCACCGTGCGCGAGCCGGACGGGCTGGCCATGAGCTCCCGCAATGCGTACCTCTCCCAGGAGGACAGGCAACGGGCGCTCGCTCTGTCGCGCGGGCTGTCCGCGGCCCAGTCCCTCTGCCGGAATGGAACCCGCGAGGTCCCGGCCCTGGTGGGGGCGGTGCGGCGTGAATTGGAGGCAGCGGGTCTGCGGGAGGATTATGTGGAGCTGGTGGATGCCACCTCGCTGACCCCCCTGTCCGTCGTGACTCCGGGCCAGCCAGCGCGTCTGCTGGTGGCGGCCTTCGTCGGTACCACGCGGCTGATCGACAACCAGCCCATCGGAGGCTAGAGGCGCGAGCGTATGGCGGGTGGAAAGGGCAAGGGCGGGTCGGATCCCGGCATCAAGATCATCGCGGAGAACCGCAAGGCGCGGGCCGCCTACACCGTGGACGAGAAGGTGGAGGCGGGCCTCCAGCTCTCGGGCAGTGAGGTGAAGGCGCTGCGGGCCGGGACGGCCAACCTCTCGGACGCCTACGCCCTTCCCAAGGGGAGTGAGCTGTATCTGCTCAACGCCCACATCGGCGTCTACAACCCCTCCAGCTTCTTCACCCACGAGCCCCTGCGGGGCCGCAAGTTGTTGATGCACCGTGAGGAAATCGACCGCTGGCTCACGAAGGTGCGGGAGCGAGGCTATTCCATCATCCCGCTCCTGCTGTATTTCAAGAACGGGCGGGCGAAGGTGGAGTTGGGGTTGTGCAAGGGCAAGACGCACGAGGATCGACGGCAGGACATCAAGGAACGGGAGACCAAGCGGGAGATGGACCGGGCGATGCGCCGTCGCTGAAACGCCCCCACCTCTCGCCGGCGCACGTCGATGGACAAGAAGGGTCCTGAGAAGAAGGCGCGGCTGCTGGCCGCGCTCGACAAGGGCATGGTGATGATCCACCTGGACGCGCGCCGTCCGGGGGTCCTCGTGCCTTCCTCGTTGCGCAACGAGGCGCACCTGCGCCTCAACCTCTCCTACCGGTTCGAGCCACCGGACCTCTCGGTGGGTGAGTGGGGCATCCGCTGCACCCTGAGCTTCTCGGGGAGCCGCTTCATGGTGGCGGTGCCCTGGTCGGCGCTCTTCGCCATCACCAGTCACGTGACGAAGGAGTTCTGGATGTACCCGGACGACATGCCGGCCGAGCTCATCCAGCAGACGATGGTGACGTCCAAGGTGCCGGTGTCCGAGCCGGAGCCGGTGTCGGAGCAGCCGCCCTCGCCGGTGGACCGTCCCCGGGCCATCCTCCGGGAGGTGGTGCGGCAGGAGGCTCCGGAGCCCGCCGTCGCGCCGGCCGCCGCCGAGTCCGAGGGGCCCAAGGACGATCCGCCTCCGCCGCGGCGCGGTCACCTGCGTCTGGTGAAGTGAGGGCGGCTCTCGCGCGCCCTCAGCGCTTGAGCAGCTTCACTTCCAGGGACGCCGGCTGGCTTCCGGTGAAGGTGCCCTTCCAGGGCTTGTATCCCTTGTGCGTCACCTGCACCGGGATGTCCTGGGGCGGGTAGGTGTTGTCGAGGGCCAGGGGCGTGGTGCCCATCACCGTCCCGTCGATGGTCACGGTGGCGCCCTCGGGCTGGCTCGAGATGAAGAGCGTGGACGCGGGTCTGTCCGCCATCATCTTGTAGCGGAGCTGGTCGAGCAGGGGCTTCAGGTTCGGCCAGGCCACCACGGCTCCGCCCAGCACGAGCAGCAGCACCGCCGCGGTCGCCACGAGGGGGCCCCACCGGAAGCCGCTTCCGGCGGATCTCGGGCCGGGCTCATCGAGCGGCGGGAAGTCGCTCTCCGGACGGACCCGCTCGGCCATCTGCAGCTCCTCCGCGGGCATGTCCATCACCGAGCGGGGTGGGGCGGCGAAGGTGGCCTCGTATTGCTGCTGGGGCGCGGGCCCGGAGACGTCCTCGGCGAGCATGGAGAGGCCCGGGGCGAGCTCCCGGGCGCAGCGGTCGCACGGCGCGTGGGCCGAGGGCAGGGGCGCGTTGCACCGGGAGCAGCGGAACTCGCGGGGCTGGGTGGGGGGGGCGATGGGTTGGATGAGCCGGCCGCTCGAGCTGAGCGCGGCCCCTCCGGGCAGCTCGTTCCAGTCGTCCGCGGGTTGGAGATCGAACGAGGGGGACTCCACGGCCCGGGTGGCCAGCGTCGGGCGCCGGGTGGTCGTGTCCAGCTCGCCCAGATGGTCGGTGGTGTCGCCCAGCTCGAGGAGGGTCGGGGGAGGGTTGAGGTCGTTGATGAACGCGGCCAGGGCCTGGGAGTTGGCGGGCTCGCCGGTCTGGGCCAGGTAACGGGCCAGCGCCTCGGCCATGTCCTCGGGGCGGGGGAAGCGGGCCTCGGGGGCCTTGGCCATGGCGCGCGCGATGATCGCGGCGAGCGGCGCGGGGACACCCGTGAGGGGTGGAGGCTCGCGCTGGCTGATGGCCATGGCGAAGGCCATGGGGTCCGCGCCGTTATGGGTGAAGAAGGGGTGCTGTCCGGCGAGCAGCTCGTAGAGGACGATGCCGAGGGCGAATTGATCGCTCAGGGCGGTGGCGGGCTGGCCCTGGAGCGTCTCCGGCGAGGCATAGGGGAGCTTGCCCTTGAAGGTGCCGGGCTGGGTGCCCATGGACATGCCCTCGAGGCGGGCGATGCCGAAGTCGGTCACCTTCACCTCGCCCTCGCGCGAGACGAGGATGTTGGAGGGGGAGATGTCCCGGTGGGCGGTCAGCACGGGCTGGCCGGCGTGCACGCGGCGGTAGGCGTGGATGAGGCCCGCCAGCACCTGGGCGCCGATGAGGGCCACCAGGTGCGGGGGGAAGCGCTGGACGCGCCGGGCGGCGTGCCGCAGGAGGACGCCCAGGTCCCACCCGTTCACCAGCTCCATCACCAGGAAGAGGCCATTGGGGCCGTTGCCCACGTCGTAGACGCTGGCGATGTTCTGGTGGTGCAGGTGGGTGGACAGCCGGGCCTCGGCGAGGAACATCTGCGCGATGGTGGGCTCGCTCGCGAGGTGCGGGAGGATGCGCTTGATGGCCACGGGCTTCTCGAAGCCCTCCGCGCCACGAGCCACGCCGAGGAACAGCTCCGCCATGCCTCCCGTGGCGAGGGGGCGGACCAGCCGGTACCGGGACTCGTTCACGCGTTTCTCCAGTGCACTTCAGCCCTGGGGCTGGGTGATGTCGCGCAGCAGCTTCCAGGGGTAGATGCCGGTGCCGTGCCCGTCGCTGAAGACGAAGGTGAGCGCGTAGTTGCCCACCGGCTGCACCTGGGTGATGCGCACGTCCGCGGGAACCCTGGACGGATCCAGCGTGCGCTTGTTGGTCCACTCGTCCACGCACCCGGCGCAGGGGCACTGCTGGCGCAGGTGCTGCGCGGTGGCGTCCGTCTTCACCCCGTCCTCCCAGGTGAGGTTCAGCCGGGTCTTGTCCGGTGAGAGATCCACCTCGGTGGCGGACACGGGGCGCGTGGTGGGCTTGATGCGATCCCAGAAGCTCAAGAGTCTCCCCTTTCAGGGCCAGAACGACAGTGGCCCCTGCTTACCATCCCGGCATGGGGAATGGGGGAGGGGAAGCCGGCGAGGACCTCACGAGGCCAGCTTGACGGGCAGGCGGTGGCCCTCCACGCGCACGCCCTTCTTCTCCAGCACGCGGCGCAGGGCGGCCACCACGGCCGGGTCGAGCTGCTTGCCGCTGAGGTTGTCGAGGATCTCCATCGCCTTCTCCAGGGGCATGGCCTTCTGGTAGGGGCGGGTGGAGGTGCAGGCGTCGAAGGTGTCCGCGCAGCCGACGATGCGGGCCAGCAGCGGAATCTCCTCGCCCTTGAGGCCGTCCGGGTAGCCGGTGCCGTCCCAGCGCTCGTGGTGGCTGCGCACGCAGGAGCGCATGGCCTGCAGGAAGCTGATGGGCTTGATGATGGTGTCGCCGATGGCCGGGTGCTCGCGCATGATGGTCATCTCCTCGTCGGTGAGGCGCGACTGCTTGCAGAGGATGGACTCGACGATGCCGATCTTCCCGATGTCGTGGAGGATGCCGCCGAACTGGAGCTGCTTGAGCTCGCGCTCGGAGAGGGCCAGCTCGCGGCCGATCTCCACGGCCACGTCCCCCACGCGCTGGCTGTGGCCGCGGGTGTAGGAGTCCTTGGAGTCGATGGAGTTGGCCAGGGCGACGATGGTCTCCAGGTAGCCCTGCTCGAGGCTCTCGTAGAGGCCGCGGTTCTCGTGGTCGTACGCGAGCAGCTGCTTGCTCATGTAGTTGAACGTCCGGGCCAGCTCGCCCAGCTCGTTCTTCTGGGGGACGTTGACCTCGAGGCCGAACTTGCCCTGGGCCAGCTGCAGGGCGCCCTGGATGAAGCCCTTGAGGGGGCGGGTGACGCTGCGCGAGAAGAAGGCGGCGAGCGCCAGGGCCACCAGGGTGGCGGCCAGCACGGTGAGCAGCAGCCGCCGCTCCATCGTCTCCACCTGCTTGTAGGCGAGCGCCACCGGCTGCTCGGAGACGATGGCCCAGTGCGGGTCGCTCAGGGTGGCGTAGGCGGCGACGACGGCCTCGTCGCCCTCGCCGAAGTTGCCCACGTGGAGGATGTCCGTGTCCGGGCTGCGTGCCAGACCCTGGAGCAGGTGCGCCACCACGGGCCGCTGGGCCACGTCCTGGTTGGCCACCAGTCCGCCGCCACCGGCGAGCACCCGGCCCTTGGCGTCGGCGAGGTAGACGAAGCCGGTGCTCCCCACGCGCTCCTGGGCGAGCATGGCCTGCAGCCCCGCCAGGGAGATGTCCGCGGCGACGTAGCCCTTCACGGGCTCGCCCACGGGGAAGAGGAACGTCACCACCGCCTCGCCGCTGGGGCGCCACACCGTGTCGGCGTAGCGCAGGTCACCCAGGCCCTCCAGCTGCGCCACGGCGCGCGCCTCGTGCTCGGCCAGCGCGGTGGGCGGCACGTCGCTCACGGCGAAGGCCTGCAGCTTCGGCAGCCGCTTGCCATCCGGCCCGAAGAGGGTGATGGCCTGCACCTCGCGGCTCTGGTTGAGCACCGCGCTCAGGTACGTCTGCTGCTGCTCCAGCGGCAGGGCGAAGAAGTTGGGCACGCGCGCCATGCTCAGCACCGCGCGCGTGGGCTCCGCCAGGAAGCCTTCCGTCTTCTGCTTGAGCTGCTTGACGCGCTCCTGCGCCAGCTCCTGGGCATCGCGCACCAGCAGCTCGCGCGTGTCGGAGACGGACAGCCAGCCCACCATCACCGTGGGCACGAGGCTGGCCACGAGCATCAGCAGGAGGATGGTCTTGAAGAGCCGCATGGGAGATCTCCCGTGCTACTTCCACTTCGGGTGCTGCACCTGAAGATTGATGGGCCTGCCCGGTGCCTCCAGGAGCTCGAAGAGCTGCTCGGCGGAGGCCTCGGAGCGGACGTCGCGGGCCACGGCGCGCACGCTCCAGCGGTAGCTGCCCGGGGGCAGCGACGCCTTCAGCTGGGGCGCGGAGGCCGTCAGCACCCGCTTCTCACCCCGGGCGGGCACCAGCTCCACCTCGTAGCCCTCGGCGCCCTCCACCGCCTGCCAGGCGAGGAGGACGGAGCCCAGGCCGCCCTTGGCGAACTGCACGCTCAGCTTGAGCTTGTCGGCCGGCTGGGTGGGGTGGGGCGTGCCCAGCGAGGGCCGGGACGGCGGGGGCGGCTGGCCCTTCTCCACGCGCACGCTCTCGCCCACGTAGACGGGCCGGGTGACGCCCTCGGCCTCCACGCGCACGGGCTGGCCGGAGCGGGACTCCACCGTGGTGGCGCCCTTGTCGTCCACCGCCACCGTGAAGGCGGTGGGCTGCGACGCGCTCGCCGACAACAGCTTCCACGCGCCGTCCGCGGCCTGGGCGGCGTCCTCGTAGCGCGCGCTCTGGAAGTGGGCCTCGGCTTCCTTCAGCTTGGCCGCCGCCTCCTCGCGCCGCGTCACCTTGGAGTCCGCGTGCTTCACCGCGTTGCGCGCCGTCTCCAGCACGTTCTGCGCCCGCGCACGGTCCGGCCCCGGCAGCTTCAGCTTCGTGCCCGGAGCGACCGCGTCATCCTTCAATCCATTGAGCGCCTTGAGCTCACTGGCGCCACCGCGGTCTCCCAGTGTGCGCTGGGCCACCTGGGCGAGCGACTCACCATCACGCACCACCACCTCGGCGGGCGCCAGCGTGAGCAAGGCCAGCAGGAGGGAACTCTTCATTGGAACACGATCTCCCTTCCGGCCCGAACGGTGGCCGCTGGAGTGGTGACCGAGAGCGACTGGCGTGCCGGATCCTCGAGCTCGGCGTCCACCCGTCCACGGAGAACGGTCAGGTCCGTACGGACCTGCCCGGGCTTCGAGCGTGTCTCGGCGATGCCGATCAGCGCATCCTGACCCAGGTTCACCACGCTGCCGTTGGCGAAGACGATTTGAGCTCCCGCGCCCGCCACGGTCCGCACCTTGTCGTTCTCGAAGAGGGGCATGCCCTCCTGGGCGGGGAGCCACTCGTCTCCCGCCGCGCGTTTCACTTTCACGTCCCCTTGCAACCCCTTGAGTTGGGCGCGCCTCACGGGAGGCGGCACGGCCGGCGCATGCACCGCGGCCGCGGGCTTCTCGTCGGCGGGACAGCCCACCGACAGTGCCGCGAGCACGAGGACGAACACACTATAGGACCAGCGACTGTTCACGAGATGAGTTCCAGTCCTCAGTGTACCGGGGATTGGACCCGGCACCCAGGGGGCTGGTCACATGCGCTCGGCTGGTTCAGTCCAGTCGTCGATGTTGCAGGCAGGGCAGATTCCTGCGGATGCGTGTGAGCAGCTCGGGGTCCACCGGAGCGATGGCCAGACCCTCGCCCTCGGAGGCGCGGGCCGTCACCAGTCCCCAGGGGTCCACCACCATGGCGTGGCCCCAGGTGACGCGCTGGGGCGAGTGCCGTCCGCCCTGCGCCGGAGCGAAGAGGTAGCACTGGTTCTCGATGGCGCGCGCCCGCAGCAGCACCTCCCAATGGTCCTTGCCCGTCATCAGCGTGAAGGCGGCTGGGACGGCCAGCAACGTGGCGCCCTGGTGCGCCAGGCGCCGGTACAGCTCGGGGAAGCGCAGGTCGTAGCAGATGGAGAGGCCCAGCCGGCCCAGCTGGGTGTCCGCCACCACCACGTCGGTGCCCGGCGCCACCGCCGCCGACTCGCGGTAGGGCGTGCCGTCGCCCACGTCCACGTCGAAGAGGTGGATCTTCCGGTACACCGCCAGCCGCGAGCCATCCGGCCCGAAGAGGACGGTGGTGTTGTAGAGGCGGCCTCCGGGCGCGCCCGTCTCCAGGATGGAGCCGGCCAGGAGCGTCACCTTCCGCTCGCGCGCCAGCTCGGCCATGCGCGAGAGCGTCGGCCCATCGAGTGTCTCCGCGGCGTCAGAGCGCTCCGACTCCGGTCCCATCCAGCTGAAGTTCTCGGGGAGCCCCACCAGGCGCGCCCCCAGGTCGGCGGCCCGCCGGACGAGCCGGGTGGCCGAGTCGAGGTTGTGGGCCTTGTCCGCGGTGGACACCATCTGGGCTGCGGCGAGCAGGTGCATGGGGGCGTTATAACGATTCCCGTCCACGGAAACCCCGGGAATCCCTACCCCTGGGAGGACTGTTGGATGGCAGGACAAGGGGTGCGTCATCCTTTACACCCCGAGGTGGCGTGTGTTACGGACGCCGCCGACATTTTTCGACGCAGTTCCTCGAAAAGTGGGCCGTCGTGCCCGCTTTTCGTGTTTTTGGAGTCCGGAGTCTTCCAAGCGGCCTATGGCGGAGAACATCAAGCAAACGGTGGAAGCAAGGGCGCAGCAACTGCTCGAGCCCATCGTTGCGGGCGAGGGGTTGGAGCTCCTCGAGGTGGAGTTCGTCCGCGAGCACGAGGGCTGGGTCCTGCGCCTGTTCATCGACAAGCCCGGTGGACGGGTGGGCCTGGACGAGTGCACGCAGGTATCGCGCGCGGTGGATACGGTGCTGGACGTGGAGGACATCGTCCCCCACGAATACAACCTGGAAGTGTCCAGCCCCGGGGTGAACCGTCCCCTGAAGAAGCCCGTCCACTACGAGCGGGTGAAGGGGCAGAAGGTCAAGGTGAAGACCTTCGGGCCCATCGGGGAGCCGCCGCGCAAGAACTTCACCGGAACGCTCACCGAGGTGGCGGCCGACGCCATCACCGTGGACGTGGAGGGTGCGGGCAGCTTCCGCATCTCCTTCAAGGACATCGCCAAGGCCAATCTGGAGTTCGAGTTCTAGCAGTCCACATACAGGGTGCGCTCTCGCGCGAGCGCGCCCGTGGAACCTTTGGAGAAGATGATGCCCACGCCAGCCAACCCCAACATCAACCTCAACCTCGTCCTGGACCAGGTGGCCAAGGACAAGGGCATCGATCGGAGCGTGCTCATCGCCACGCTCGAGGACGCGATGACGACCGCGGCCAAGAAGCACTTTGGCCAGGAGCGCAACCTCGAGGCGAAGTACGACCCGGAGAAGGGCGTCGTCGAGCTCTTCCAGGCCATCACCGTGGTGGAGACCATCACCGACCCCGTGCAGGCGGTGAACCAGATCTCCCTCGACGAGGCGCACAAGAAGGGCATGGAGGTGGAGCCGGGCGACGAGCTCGTGTTCCAGATCTTCTACCGTGACGAGGACGCGGCGGAGGCCAAGGCGCAGGACGATCAGTACGGGGACATCCTCCGGCTGAAGACGTTCCGCCGCGGCTTCGGACGCATCGCGGCCCAGACGGCCAAGCAGGTCATCCTCCAGCGCACCCGCGACGCCGAGCGCGAGAACGTCTTCAACGAGTACCGCGACCGCAAGAACGAGATCGTCACGGGCATTGCCCGGCGCTTCGAGCGCGGCAACATCATCGTGGACCTGGGCCGCGCCGAGGCGGTGCTGCCGGTGCGCGAGCAGGTGCCGCGCGAGACGTACCGCGCCGGCGACCGCGTCCAGGCCTACGTGCTGGACGTGCTGCGCGAGTCCAAGGGCCCGCAGATCGTCCTCAGTCGCGCCTCCGTGAACCTGCTGACGAAGCTGTTCGAGATGGAGGTGCCGGAGATCGCCGAGGGCATCGTGGTCATCGAGGCCGCGGCGCGCGAGCCGGGTGGACGGGCGAAGATCGCCGTCTCCAGCCGGGACGCGGACGTGGATCCGGTGGGCGCGTGCGTCGGTATGAAGGGCAGCCGCGTGCAGGCGGTGGTGCAGGAGCTGCGCGGCGAGAAGATCGACATCGTCCCCTACGACGAGGATCCGGCGCGCTTCGTGTGCGCCGCGCTGGCCCCGGCCGAGGTGAGCCGCGTCATCATCGACGAGGCCAACCACGCCATGGAGCTCATCGTCCCGGATGACCAGCTGTCGCTGGCCATCGGCCGGCGCGGGCAGAACGTCCGCCTGGCGGCCCAGCTGACGGGTTGGAAGCTGGACATCAACAGCGAGAGCCGGGTGCGCGAGATGCGCGAGTTCGCCAACCGTTCGCTGGGCGCCCTTCCGGGTGTCAACGAGATGTTGGTCGAGACGCTCTACGCGCACGGCTTCCGTCGGGCCAAGGACATCGCCGAGGCCAATCCGGACATGCTGTCGCAGATTCCGGGGGTGGACCCGTCGCGCGTTCCCGCCATGCAGGAGGAGGCCCGCAAGCAGATGTCGGTGGATGACGCGGAGCTGTCCAGGATGGAGCGGGAGCGCGAGCAGGCCCGTCAGGCCGAGGCTCGCCGCCATCCGGACGAGCTCAGTCAGACGGAGCGTCTGGCCCGCGTCAGGGGCATGGGGGAAAAGACCATCGAGCAGCTGGCCCTGGCCGGTTACAAGACGGTCGAGGACCTCGCCAACGAGAAGGACCTGGCCAAGCTGGGCGACGTGCCGGGGGTTGGTATCAAGAAGGCGCGCCAGTTCAAGAGCGCGGCGGAGAACTATCTGGTGGAGGAGGCCAAGCTCCGGGCGGAGCTCAACGCGGAACGCGGCTCCTCTTCCTCCCCGGCGGCCCAGCCGGCGGGTGCATGAGGGGCAAGGCCTTTAGCTCGCTCGGACGCCAGGGGGGATGCGCCTGAAGGCTCGTTCCGGTAGTAAAAGAAAAGAAGAACTCCCGGCGAACGCCGGACCGGTGCGATGCTGCATCGGTTGCGGCGCGAGGCGGGTCCAGGAGGAGCTCACCCGGTTGGTGGTGGGCCCTGAGGGCGGCGTGGTGGTGGACAGGCAGAGGCGGCTCCCCGGGCGGGGGGCCTACCTTTGCGGTGTCGGGTGTCTGGCGGCGGCGGTGAAGCGGAAGGCCTTTGGCAGGGCCTTCCGGGGGAGGGCGGGTCCGGTCGATCCGTCGGTGCTCGGACAAGCGTTGGAGTCGGGCCCGGTGCGGTAGTAAGGAGCGGCCGGGGGGGAGTGGGTGTTAGCACCACTCGCACACATTTTTGGATTAGGGTGCTGCGCCCGGTAGCCGGCGGAGCAAAAGGCCAAGCAAGGTATGTCGAAGAAGCGCGTTCACGAAATTGCCAAGGAGCTCAAGGACCACGGGGTCGAGCTCGACAACAAAGAGGTCGTGACCGAGCTTGTTGGGCTCGGCTACGACGTCAAGAGCCACTCGTCCTCACTCGAGGACGACCAGGCCACAGCCGCTGTCCAGAAGATCCTGGACAAGCGCAAGCCGAAGCAGGCCGCCCCTCCGGTGACAGCCAAGGGCTTCGTGGTGCGCCGCAAGGCCCCGACGAGCGCTCCTTCGTCGGCCGATATGTCGGCGGGTGAGGAGGCTCCGGCCGCCGAGGAGCCGCGTGCCGTCGAGGAGCCACGCGCCGCCGCTCAGCCGGCCGCCGCTCAGCCGGCCGCCGAGGAGACGCGCGCTCCTGCCCCTGTCACTGCCGCTCAGCCGGCCGCCGAGGAGACGCGCGCCCCTGCCGCCGCCGCTCAGCCGGCCGCCGAGGCACCAGCCGCCCCGGCTCAGCCCGTGGCCGCCACCGAGGAACCGCGGGCCGCTGCTCAGCCCGCCCCCGCCGCCGCTCCGGAGACCCCGGCCGCCGCGGCCCAGACCCCTGCCGCCGCGGAGCAGCCGTCCCGCCCCGTCGCGCAGCCTCCCGCCGCCGCCGTCGAGGCGCCGCGGGCTGTCGAGCAGCCGAAGGCCCCCGAGGCCCCGGCCGCCGCCGTCGCGCAGCCGCAGTCCCACATCTCCAAGGAGACGCCTAGCTTGTCTACCCGCCCGCCTTCGGCGGTCCCCCCCACTGTCCGGACGCCTTCGGCTGGTCCGTCTTCCGGTGCCTCGCGTGCACCGTCTTCGGGTGCGCCCGGTATGGGTGCCTCGGGCCGTCCCGGTGGTCCCGGCCAGGGTGGTCGTCCTGGTGGCCCAGGCCAGGGTGGTCGTCCCGGTGGTCCCGGCCAGGGTGGTCGTCCCGGTGGTCCCGGCCAGGGTGGTCGTCCCGGTGGCCCCGGCCAGTATCAGCGCAGTGGCCCCGGTGGGGGTCAGGGTGGCCGTCCCGGCGGTCCCAGCCAGTATCAGCGCGGGGCTCCGTCCTCCACGGGTCCGGTGCGTCCCTCGGGGATGAGCTCCGGTGCGCAGGCCAGCGCCTCTCCCACCTCGGCCCAGCCGGGCCAGCCGGTCACCATGGTCGGCGGCGTGCCGCACCAGCCGGTGGCGCAGGATGGCCGCTCGATGCGTCCCACGGCCACCCAGGCCGTCGTCATCTCGCGTCCGCTCATCCAGGTTCGCCGGGTGACGCCCACCGCGGGCCAGGGCCGGCAGTACCCCATGGCGCCGGGCAAGAGCGCCATCGGTGAGAAGCGCGAGTACAAGGTCGTCCAGGATCATCAGGGCCGCGGCCGTGAGCTCGTCGACGTCTCCAAGAACAAGGAGAAGGAGAAGGCAGGGCGCGGCAAGCGCGGGACCTCCGCCGCCGAGGGCGGTCCTTCCAAGCAGGAGATCTCCGACCTGGTGTGGGGTCGCGTCACCATCCCGGTGCGCGGCAAGAAGAAGAAGCCCACCAAGAAGGGCGCCAAGACGCAGATCACCCAGATGGCCGAGGAGAAGAAGGTCATCAAGATCCAGGAGGGCATCTCGGTGTCCGACCTGGGCCAGCGCATGGGTGTGCGTACGGCCGAGCTCATCAAGAAGCTGATGGGCCTGGGCAAGATGGCCACGGCCAACCAGGTCATCGACGCCGACACCACGGAGCTGCTCGCCACCGACTACGGCTGGCGCGTGGAGAAGGCCGGCTTCGAGGTCGAGGACTTCCTGCCCGAGGTGGAGGCGCGTCCCGAGGACGAGCGTCCGCGTCCGCCGGTCATCACCGTCATGGGCCACGTCGACCACGGCAAGACGAGCCTGCTCGACGCCATCCGGGCCGCCAACGTGGCGTCCGGCGAGGCGGGTGGCATCACCCAGCACATCGGCGCCTACTCGGTGAAGACGTCGCGCGGTGACATCACCTTCCTGGATACCCCGGGCCACGAGGCCTTCACGGCCATGCGTACCCGCGGCGCCAACGTGACGGACATCGTGGTGCTGGTGGTGGCCGCCGACGACGGTGTGATGCCGCAGACGGTGGAGTCCATCAAGCAGGCCAAGGCCGCCGAGGTGCCCATCGTCGTCGCCATCAACAAGATGGACGTGCCCGGCGCCAACCCGGACCGCGTGAAGAAGGACCTGGCCAACTACGAGCTCACCCCCGAGGAGTGGGGCGGTGAGACCATCATGGTGCCCGTGTCCGCCAAGCAGAAGATGGGCATCGACCTGCTGCTGGAGAACCTGGCGCTTCAGGCCGAGGTGCTCGAGCTCACGTCCAACCCGAGCCGTCCGGCGGTGGGCGCCATCATCGAGGCCAAGCTGGAGAAGGGCCGCGGTCCCGTGGCCACCGTGCTGGTGCAGGAGGGTACGCTCCGCGTGGGCGATGCCGTCGTCACCGGCACCCACTTCGGCCGCGTGCGCGCCATGAACAACAGCCGTGGCGAGGCCGTGAAGGAAGTGCTCCCGGGCTACTCCGCCGAGGTCATCGGTCTGTCCGGTGTCCCCACGGCGGGTGACACCCTCAACGCGGTGGCCGACGAGAAGGCGGCCAAGGAGATCGCCACCCACCGCGCCATGAAGGGTCGCGAGGCGGAGCTCGGCAAGGCCGACACCCGCGAGACGCTCGAGCAGCTGTTCGCCAAGACCAAGGCGGGCGGTGGTCCCAAGGAGCTGCGGCTCGTCATCAAGGCGGACGTGCAGGGCTCGGCCGAGGCCGTCAGCGAGGCCGTCAAGAAGCTCTCCACCCACAAGGTCCGCGTGGAGATCATCCACTCGGGCGTGGGCGCCATGACCGAGGGCGACGTGATGCGCGCGGCCGCCTCCAAGGGTCTGGTGCTGGGCTTCAACGTCAAGCCGGAGTCCGGTACCGAGGCCGCCGCGAAGGCTCAAGAGGTGACGCTTCAGACGTACAGCATCATCTACGAGCTCATCGACGGCGTGCGCAAGGCCATGGAAGACCTCCTGGAGCCCATCCGCACCGAGCGCAAGCTGGGCCGCGCCGAGGTGCGCAACACCTTCAACGTGCCGAAGCTGGGCACCATCGCCGGTGCGGCGGTGCTCGATGGTGTGATGAAGCGTGGCGCCTTCGTCCGGCTGATGCGCGACAGCAAGCAGCTGTTCTCCGGCCGCATGGCCTCGCTCCGCCGCTTCAAGGACGACGTGAAGGAAGTCGCCCAGGGCTTCGAGTGCGGTATCGGCATCGAGAACTACAATGATCTCAAGCCCGGCGACATCATCGAGGCCTATGAGATCGAGGAGACGCGGCCCAGCCTGAGCTAGTCGCTCGGGCCGCTGTTCTCCCTCACCGGAACGCACCCGGTGGCCCGCCGTCCTGGCGCGGTCACCGGGAGAGGGGTTGGTGCCATGTTCGTCTGTGTCGCGCGTCTGACCCTGCAGATTCCGGAGAGTGGCTCCCTCAAGGCCAAGCGGCAGGTTCTCCGCCGGATAACGGACCGCGTGAAGGCCCGGTTCAACGTGGCCGTGGCCGAGGTCGATGACCAGGATCTCTGGCAGAAGGCCTCGCTCGCGCTGGCGGTGGTGGGCAACGACCGCCGCCATGTCGACGAGCAGATGGAGAAGATCATCCACTTCGTGGAGGAGATGTACGTGGCCCCTCTCATCTCCCGTCAGACGGAGATCATGGCTTTCGGGGACACGCTCTACACCCTCCCCGGGCGGCCCCGCGCGGCCGAACGGGACGAGGACGAGGAGGACGACGAGGCCGCGGAGGAGCTCGAGGAGGGCGGGGACGACGAGGAGGCCGGGCCGGAAGCGGACCTGGAGGATCTCATCGCGGGCATGGGCCGGAGCAATCGCTCCATGGCCGAGGCCGAGGGGATGGGGGACTGGGAGCGCCGGCACAATGGGCGTGAGGGCGAGCGGGCGGGCAAGGGCACGGATCGCTCGGGCGCCGTCTCGCTGGACGAGGCCCGGGCGCGTGCCCGGAGCCTGCGCAACCCGAGGGATTGGGAGAAGAAATGAGCACCAGCAATCGGCCGGAGCGTGTGGGGCAGGAGATCCAGGCGGCCCTCGGGAGGATGTTGACCCGGGGCGAGCTGAAGGACCCGCGCATCGGCTTCATCACCGTCACCGGCGTGAAGGTGTCGCCGGACCTCAAGGTGGCGCGCGTCTTCTACTCGATGATGGGCACCGAGGAGGAGCGCAAGGAGACCCAGAAAGGTCTCGAGGCGGCCAAGGGTTACATCCGCCGGGAAATCACCGAGGCGGTGAATCTGCGCGTGTCGCCGGAGGTCTTCTTCACCTTCGACGAGTCAGTGGAGCGGGGTGACCGCATCGAGCGGTTGCTGCGCGAGGTGAAGGAGAAGGAAGGCTGGTAGTCAGCATGGACGGCGTTCTGGTCATCGACAAACCCACCGGGCCCACCTCGTTCGACGTGGTGCGGCAGGTCCGGTTTCTGCTCAAGGTGAAGAAGGTGGGCCACACCGGGACGCTCGATCCGATGGCCACGGGGGTGTTGCCCCTGTGCCTGGGCGAGGCGACCAAGGTGGCCGGCTTCATCACCGAGGGCGACAAGGCCTATGACGCGGTGGTGCGTCTGGGCGCCGAGACGGACACCCAGGATGCCGAGGGCAAGGTGGTGTCCGAGGCCCCGGTGCCCGCGCTCACCTCCGCGCTGCTGGAAGAGGTGCTGGGGCGCTTCCGTGGCACCTTCGAGCAGGTGCCGCCCATGTACTCGGCGGTGAAGGTGGGCGGGAAGCGTCTGTACGAGCTCGCCCGCGCCGGCGAGGAGGTGGAGCGCGCCAGCCGCCAGGTCACGGTGTACGAGCTGGTGCTGCGCGACTTCAACGCCACGCAGCTGCGCCTGTCGGTGCGCTGCTCCAAGGGCTTCTTCGTGCGCACGCTCGCCTATGACATCGGCCGGGCGCTGGGCTGCGGGGCCCACCTGGAGGCGCTGCGGCGCACCATGAGCGGTCCCTTCGCCCTGGCCCAGTCGCTGCCGCTGGCGGACCTGCCCGCCCTGGCCAGGGAGCCCGAGGCCCTGGCGAAGCGGTTGCTGCCCGTGTCCGAGGCCCTGGTGGATCTGCCGGCGGTGCGGGTGAGCGAGGCGGACGCGGCGCGCGTGTCCCACGGGGTGCCGGTGGAGGCCCCCGCCCATCCTGGCCGGGTGCGCGTGGTGGGCCCCTCGGGGACGCTGCTCGCCGTGGCCGAGGTGGTCCGTGGCCGGCTGCGTTATCTGCGAGTGCTCGTCTGATTCCGGCCTCTGTGTCCTTTCGGCCTCTCCCGTCCGCCTCCAGGCGGCCAGCCAGACGCTAGAGGTTGACCGCCCGCACGGGCGATGCTTATAAGCCGTCGATTCGTTAGTAGGAGGAAGCCCGGTCTGTACCCCTCCGCGGACCGTGGCGACCGCAGTACCCACCCCCCGGAGCGGGCAGAGAGTCAGGAAGCACATGTCGGCATTGCATCAGGACCGCAAGGCAGAGGTCGTCTCGAAGTACCGCACCCATGAGACGGACACGGGTTCCCCCGAGGTCCAGGTGGCGCTGCTCTCCGAGCGCATCACCATGCTCACGGAGCACTTCAAGACGCACAAGAAGGACCACCACTCCCGTCGCGGTCTGCTCAAGCTGGTGGGTCAGCGTCGTCGCCTGCTCGACTACCTGAAGAGCAAGGACGCCAACCGCTACAAGAAGCTCATCGAGGGCCTCGGCATCCGCAAGTAGGCCCGCAGCAAATCGGGGCGCTGGCGCAGGTCAGCGCCCCGAGTCGTTCCAGCCAGTCGCGGTACGCAGTCGCAGCACCCCAGTTTGGAAGTAGGAGCGGGGCGAGGGAGGGAGCAAGGGCGTGATGTGGACGGAGGTTTTGGTTTCCGTTCGGACGGGCCGACCGATGCAGCCGGGTCGGCCCGCGCGATCAGGGATCAAAGCTCCGACTCATCCCTGCCGGCGCTTCCGAGGCGCCCCTCCGCAGTCAGACCGCGGTTGCCCGTCTTTGCCTGTTCCAGGCCCGGCGACCGCATCACCCCACAGGCCTCGCAATGAGGCGCGTGGGCCCTCACCTTTTGGAAAAGGCAGGGCACGCGTCGCGTGGCCATCAGGCAGTTACAAGGCGAGACGGATATGCACTTGAAGAAGAGCGTCAAGATTGGCGACACCGAGCTGAGCATCGAGACCGGCCACATGGCCAAGCAGGCGGACGGCTCGGTGGTGGTTCGCTACGGCGACACCATGCTGCTCGTCACCGCGGTGAGCGCGCGCGAGAAGAAGGACGTGGACTTCCTCCCGCTCACGGTGGAGTACCAGGAGAAGCTGTACTCGGCCGGCCGCATCCCCGGCAGCTACTTCAAGCGCGAGGGGCGCCTGACGGAGAAGGAGACGCTGGCCAGCCGCATCGTGGACCGCTCCTGCCGTCCGCTCTTCCCGGATGGGTACGCCTACGAGACCCAGGTCATCGCGAGCGTCATCTCCGCGGACCCGGAGCACGAGGGTGACATCCACGGCATCACCGGCGCCTCCGCGGCGCTCTGGGTGTCGGACATCCCCTTCAACGGCCCCATCGCGGGCATCCGCGTGGGCCGCGTGGACGGCAAGCTCATCGCCAACCCCACGCTCAAGCAGCGCGAGCTGTCCGACATCGACCTCGTCATGGCCGTGAGCCGCGAGGCGATCGTCATGGTGGAGGGTGGTGCCGAGGAGGTGAGCGAGGCGGACATGGTGGCCGCGCTCGAGTTCGGCAAGCAGGCGGCCCTGCCCGCGCTGGATCTCCAGGACGAGCTGCGGCGCGCGCTGAACAAGACGGTGCGCAACTACGACCGCATCCCCGCGGTGGCCGAGGACCTGAAGGCCAAGGTGCGTGCGCTGGCCTGGGACGGCATCGTCCATGGCTACACCATCAAGGAGAAGGCGGCCCGCTACGAGGCGCTCTCCAAGGCCAAGAAGGAGGCCCTGGCGAAGCTCAAGGAGCAGCTGGGCGAGGGCTACACCTCCCAGGTGGAGAAGCACGCCAAGCAGGTGGTGGAGGACCTGAAGTACGAGCACATGCGCACGCTGACGGTGAACGGTGGCCGCATCGGCGCCCGTGGTCACGCCGAGGTGCGCAACATCACCTGCGAGGTGGGCGTGCTCCCGCGCACCCACGGCAGCGCCATCTTCACCCGTGGCGAGACGCAGGCGCTGGTGGTGACGACGCTGGGCACCTCCGAGGACGAGCAGCGCCTGGAGCTGCTCGGCGGCATGTCCTTCAAGCGGTTCATGCTGCACTACAACTTCCCCCCGTTCAGCGTGAACGAGACCAAGCCCCTGCGCGGCCCTGGCCGGCGTGAGGTCGGTCACGGTGCCCTGGCCGAGCGCGCGCTGCGCAACATGCTGCCCGCCAGCGAGAAGTTCCCGTACACGGTGCGGCTCGTCTCGGACATCCTCGAGTCCAACGGCTCGTCCTCCATGGCCTCGGTGTGCGGTGGCACGCTGTCGCTGATGGACGCGGGCGTCCCCATCAAGGCGCCGGTGGCCGGCATCGCCATGGGCCTGGTGAAGGAGGGGGACCAGATCGCCATCCTCTCGGACATCCTCGGCGACGAGGACCACCTGGGCGACATGGACTTCAAGGTGTGCGGCACCTCGAAGGGCATCACCTCCATCCAGATGGACATCAAGATCACCGGCCTCACCACGGAGATCATGAGCCGCGCGCTGGAGCAGGCGCGTCAGGGCCGTCTGCACATCCTGGGTGAGATGCTCAAGACGATGGCCGAGCCGCGCAAGGAGATCAGCTCCTACGCGCCGCGCATCACCACCATCCAGATCCGCCCCGAGTTCATCAAGAACGTCATCGGGCCGGGCGGCAAGGTGATCAAGGACATCATCGCCCGCACGGGTGCGGTCATCAACATCGACGACTCGGGCCGGGTGGACATCGCCAGCGCCAACGTGGAGTCGGTGAAGGCCGCCATCGCCATGGTCCAGGCGCTCACGCGCGAGGCGGAGATCGGGAAGATCTACACGGGCACGGTGCGGAAGATCGCCGAGTTCGGCGCCTTCGTGGAGCTGTTCCCCGGCACCGACGGCCTCATCCACATCTCCGAGCTGTCCGACAAGCGCGTGAAGAGCGTGTCGGACGTGCTGAAGGAGGGCGATGAGGTGCTGGTGAAGGTGGTGAGCATCGACAAGACGGGGAAGATCCGTCTGTCGCGCAAGGAGGCCATGGCCGAGCGCGCCGCCGCTCAGCAGGGCACCCCCGCTCCCGCCGCCGAGGCCACCCCGGCCGCCGCTCAGTCCCCCGAGGCCACCCAGCCCGGCGCCAAGGCCTGAGGTTCTACCTCCCCTCCCTTCCTCCCTCTCCCTCTGGGAGAGGGTCGGGGTGAGGGTCTAGGGGTGGACTCGGGTTCCACCTGTACCTGGTGCCCCAGGGATTTGAACACCGTGATGGATACCCTCACCCTTTCCCTCTCCCAGAGGGAGAGGGGAGAGAGGCACGGCCTCCGGTAGGGGGCCACGGTCCACGCCCTCTCTCCGCTCCGGCGGGGGAGGGCGTCTTCCTTTGCGGGCTCCTTCCAGGAAAGATCTTCCCGCGGGCTCGTGCGTTGATGCGCGGGTCCTCTCCCGGAGCCCCGCGTGAACCGCTCGCCGACCGTCCCCCGGCCCGAGGGCCCTTTCAACGCGTTCTCGCGCTTCCTCGGTCATTTCCGCTGGGCCTTCATGCCGCTTGGCCTGCTGGCGCTCATCGCCGTGGGCGTCCATGCGGCCGCGGACACGCTCGATGATCGGCTCCTCGCCGTGGTCGACCTGGCCGATGCCGCGTTCGACCGCGTCGTGGGCCGCTACTCCCTCACCGAGTCCCTCGTGGAGCTGCTCTCCCTGGAGCGCCGCACCATCCTGGCGCGGGCCCTCGCCCTGTCCTGGGAGCTGATGGCGGACGTGGTGCTCGCCCTGCCCGCGCTCGGTTACCGCGAGGAGTCGGCTCCCCGGGGCCCTTCCTGGGGCACGTTCCACGTCGCTCCGCACCACGGCTGGCGCGCGATGCTGGCCCGGTGCCTGCGCAAACCCACCTCGATGCGGTGGATCCGCCCGCTCGCCACCGCGCTCGTGGCCGTGGCGGGTGCCTGTACCGTGGCACGGCTCGTCCAGGGCACGGTGTATCTCTCCTGGCGCGAGCTGCTCGGCGAAGGCGCGGCGGATGGGGTGGCTCGGGGCCTCGCGCTCGCGGCCCTGGTGGGGCTGCTGTGGCGGCTCGGTTGGCGCGCGGTGCTGCGCAACCTCCAGCACGCCGATGCGGCTTCCGAGGCCCATGCGCGTGGCTTCGCCCGGGCCCTCACATACGGGCTGCTCGGCTCCGCGCTGGTGGCCCCCCTGGCGCTCGCCGCCGCGCTCGATGCCTCGCCCCTGCTGTCCTTCGTGCGTTGAGGAGGAGGCCCCATGTTCTCGCGCAACGCCCGAGGGCTGCTCGACTTCTCCCTGGCCCTCCTGTGTCTCTGGACCGCCTGGCACCACACGCCCGCTGGTGCCCTGGTACGACGGGCCTCGGCGTGGGCCTTCGGAGGGCGCAGCACCGCACGCCCGCTGCTGGCCTACTACGACGGTGTCAGTGGCACCGGCGTGTCCGCGCCCACGCTCGCGCCCGGCACGCCGCCCCTCCGGCCCTTCACCGGCGCGGAGGCGCTCGCGTATGGCACCCACCTGGCGCTGAAGGGCCTCTCACCCGCGGCTCGGGCTCCCGCGCTCGCGCTCGCCCAGGAACTGGGCATCCCCCCCGCCTCCCTGCTGGACGCGGCCCGGGGTGCCGCCTCCGCCCGTCGGCTCCACGAGGCCCTCGCCGAGTCCTTTCCCCAGGACGAGTCCCGCCTCACCGCCGTCTTCGCCGGCCGCGTCCCGGCGCGCTATGCCCTCGAGCGCGTGGCGGCCGAGGGCGGCACCCCGAGCCTGGAGCGGCTCTCCCGGCAGTTGCCCCCAGGCTTCGAGGACGCCACCGTGGCGGCCGCCCAGGCGCTCGCGCTGGCCACGGCCTTCGGGCTCGCGTGGCCCGTGCCCGAGCACACGCCGGTATCGAGCCCCTTCGGCTACCGCCTCCACCCCGTGCTGGGCGTGCGCAAGCTGCACACGGGCGTGGACCTCTCCCTCCGCGAGGGCTCCGAGGTGCACGTGGTGGCGGATGGCGTGGTCCGTCGCGCGAGCGAGGACGACGTGAATGGGAAGGTGCTCGTCATCGACCACGGCCGCGGGGTGACGACGGCCTATTGCCACAACTCGGAGCTGCTGGTGCGGCGGGGGCAGCGCGTGGCGCGGGGCGAGCTCATCTCCCTCTCGGGCAACACCGGCCGCTCCACCGGGCCCCACCTGCACTACCAGCTCGAGCTGGCCGCGCAGCCAGTGGACCCGCTGCGCTTCCGTCCCAGGCGCCACGCCGTGGCGGACGAGACGGTGCGCTGAATGCCCACGCCGCCCGTGTGACGTGTGTGGTACAGCGGGCCGCATGTCCTCGCCCGTCACCGTGAAGGTGCGCCGCGTGCGCACCCACTCCGAGCCGCTGCCTCTGCCTCGCTACGAGACCGCCCTCGCCGCGGGCATGGACCTGCGCGCGGACATCGACGGGGAGCTCACCCTCGGGCCGCTGGAGCGCGCGGCGGTTCCCACCGGGCTCGCCCTCGCGCTGCCGCCCGGCTACGAGGCCCAGGTGCGGCCCCGCTCGGGGCTGGCGCTCAAGCACGGCCTCACCGTGTTGAACCCCCCGGGGACCGTCGACGCGGACTACCGGGGCGAGGTCCACGTCCTGCTCGTCAACCTCTCGAACGAGCCCTTCACCCTGCGCCGGGGCGAGCGCATCGCCCAGATGGTCGTGGCGCCCGTGACCCAGGCGGTACTCGAGGAGGTCGCCGTGCTGGAGTCCACCGAGCGAGGGGAGGGTGGCTTCGGCTCGACGGGGCGTTGAACCCCGCGTTCCTTGCCCACTGTCAGCGCGGCGGGTTAAGAGGGTTTCGGGTGCCTTCTGGAGGGCCCCGTTTCGTCCCCCCACCTCCGGGAGTCCGACCGTTTTGCTCTGCTACCGCTGCGGCAGCCCTGTCCCCGATAACAGCGAATCCTGCGCCACCTGCGGGCTGAAGCTCGCGGGAGCGGCGCCGGGCGGCGCGGCCCCTCGCCGCCGTCCGGGCAGCGTGGAGGCGCCCTACAAGCCCGGGGACGTCTTCGCGAAGCGCTACGCCATCCGCGAGGTGCTCGGGCCGGGCCCGGTGGGTCACGTCTTCCGCGCGCTCGACCAGGAGATGGATGTCGAGGTCGCGCTCAAGATCATCAACCCCCGTCTGGTGCAGATGCCCGAGGAGCGCACCCAGTTCTCGCTGGCGCTGCGCGCGGGCAAGAAGCTCACCCACCCCCACCACGTGCGCGTCTACGAGGAGGGCGAGGAGCGCAACCGGCCCTTCTTCACCACGCAGCTGCTGGAGGGCATGACGCTGCGGCGGATGATGGAGCAGCGCGCGGCGCAGGGACAGCGCTTCACCCCCAAGGAGGTGGAGCCGCTCCTCGCGCAGCTCGTCGAGGCCCTGGACAGCGCCCACAAGTACGGGCCGCACTCGGACCTCAAGCCCGAGAACATCATCGTCCTGCCGGACATGCTGAAGGTGACGGACTACGGGCTGGCGCTGGGGATTCCCCGTCTGCCCTTCATCCAGGCCCAGAAGGGCTGGCGGACGGCGTGCTACGTGGCTCCCGAGTACGCCGAGGGCGGCGAGCTCGACACGCGGATGGACCTCTACTCGCTGGCCGTCATCGTCGGCGAGCTGCTCACCGGCCAGACGCCCGAGGAGGGCCAGGTGCCGGAGCTGCTGGCCTATGAGTCCGAGCTGCCGCCCGGCCTGGAGGCGCTCTACCGGCGAGCCACCAACGCCAACCTGCTCGCGCGGCCGAAGACGGCCGGTGAGTTCCTCGCGGAGTACTCCGCGGCCCTGTCGCGTCCGCGGCCGCCGGGCTCGGTGAAGCCCGCGGGGGCGGCGCAGACCCCGGTGCCTCCCCGCCCGCGTCCGAAGCCGGTTCCCTTCAGCCTCACGGCCGAGCTGGCGACGGCGTCCAACCTGGGCTCGAACATGCCGCCCCCGCCCGTGCCCACGACGGAGCTGCCGTCCCTGGCCGCCCCGACGATCCAGGTGCCCGTGGTGGGGGGGGGCAGCCCCACGCGAGAGGCTCCCCGGGCGACTACGCTGGAAGCACCTCGGGAAACCCTGGAGGCGCCCATCTCGAGTGCCCCCACGCTCGACATGCCCGTGTCGGGTGGGCCCACCGAGCCGCTGTCCGCCGCGAGCATCGCGCAGCGGGTCGCCGCGAAGTCCAAGGAGAAGGAGCAGGAGGAGGAGCCGCCTCCCCCGGACGCCACGCAGCCGCTCGACGCGGAGACGCTCGCGAGGATCATGGGTAACGCCCACAAGCCCGCGCCCGCGCCGGGTCCGGCTCCCAAGCCGCGTCCGGCTCCGCGTGCCGAGCCCCGGCCCGCACCGCAGGCCGCTCCCTCACGGACGGCTCCCCGGGCCGCGCCAGTTCCCGTGGCGGCGCCCCGCTCCCGTTTCCCCTTGGGGCTGGTGCTGCTGACGATCGCGGGGCTCGGAGTGGGCGTGGCGGTGGGGTACGGGTTGCTGTGGAAGCCCCGTCAGCCCTCCGAGGCCGCAGTGCAGGGGGGAGGCGCGGGCCCGGGTGGAGCGGAGCCGTCGGGGGTCGTGGCGCCCGTGGGGGCGTGTCCGCAGGGGATGCGCTTGGTGAGTGGTGGGGCCTTCAAGATGGGCACCGACACTCCGACGGTGGGCATGGACGAGCTCCCGCTCGCCTCCGTGCAGGTCGCCTCCTTCTGCATCGACGAGTTCGAGTACCCCAACAAGGCGGGTGAGCCGCCCCGGGTAGGCGTGACGTGGGAGGAGGCGAAGGCCGAGTGCGAGACGCTCGGCAAGCGCCTGTGCACCGAGCCCGAGTGGGAGAAGGCCTGCAAGGGCCCCGGCAACGCGCGCTTCCCGTATGGCTCCACGTTCGACGTGGAGAAGTGCAACACGGCCATTGCCCCCGGGCAGTACCGCGAGCTGACGGGCGCGGGGAGCTTCGCGGGATGCCGCTCGGGCTATGGCATCGCGGACCTCTCCGGCAACGTGGCCGAGTGGACCGATTCGCGCTATGGCGACACGCAGGATCGGACGCTGAAGGGCGGCTCCTTCGAGCGGCCCGAGTACGCGGCGCGCTGCGCGGCCCGGAAGAACGGTGTCCCCAGCGCGCGTTCCCATTCGGTGGGCTTCCGTTGCTGCGCGGGGGTGTCGCGATGAGACGGTGCGGATGGCTGTTCCTGCTCTGGGTCGTGCTGCCGCTGGTGGCCAGCGCGCAGCAGGCGCGTCCCCGGGTGGTGGTGGTGAAGTCCGCCGCGCTCGCGCCCTATGCGGCGGTGGTGGCCGGCTTCGGCGCCGAGGTCCACGCCGAGGTGGTGGAGGTGACGCTGGAGGAGAGCAAGCAGGCCGCGGAGCGCGCCTTCCAGCGCATCGCCGCGCAGAAGCCGGCGTTGGTGCTGGCGCTCGGGCCGCTCGCCGCCAACACCGCCCGCCGCGCGTTGGGCCCGGACGTGCCCGTGCTCTTCGCCATGGTGCCCTACTACGAGAAGTACGGTCTGGAGGGCCCCAACATCACCGGCATCGCCCTCACCAGCGACTTCCGCCCCGAGCTGGCCGCGCTCAAGTCCCTGGCCCCCACGGCGAAGCGGGTGGGCATCCTGCATGATCCGCGCTTCTCCGCCGGGCTGGTGGAGGCGGCGCAGTCGGCCGCGGGCACCCTGGGCCTCTCCATCGTGCCGCTCGAGGCGGACGGGCAGGCCAAGGCGGAGAAGGTGCTCGCCGGCTCCAAGGACAAGGTGGATGCGCTGCTGATGGTGGCGGACAAGACGGTGGGCAACGCCGCCGTCGTCCAGCAGCTCATCTCCTTCGCCAGTGCCCAACGCCTGCCGCTGGTGGGGCTCACTCCCAGCCAGGTTCGGGAGGGTGCCACGGTGGCGCTCGCTCCCAGCCCCACCGCCATCGGGCAGCAGGCGGGACGGCTGGCCAATCGCATCATCCACGAGAAGGTCGACCCCGGTGCGCTGGCGGTATCGCAGCCCGAGGGGTTGGACCTGGCCGTCAACCTCTCCGCCGCCGGGAAGCTGGGCGGCTCCAAGGACGTGGTGTTGGAGCTGCTCCGGTTCGCGGCGAAGCGGGACTTCCCCGTGAGGGTCTTCGAGTGATTCCTCGTTACAGCCGCAAGGAGATGTCTTCCCTCTGGTCCGACGTGGCCCGCATGCGCCGCTGGCGCGACGTGGAGCTGGCCGCCCTGGAGGGCATGGTGGAGCACGGCATCGCGCCGCGCGAGGCGCTCCAGGACTGCCTCTCGCGTGCCGGTGACTTCACCGAGGCGGATGTCGCTCGCATCGAGGAGATCGAGCGCACCACCAAGCACGACGTCATCGCGTTCCTCACCTTCATGGAGGAGCGCATCGGGCCGAGCGCGCGCTGGCTGCACCTGGGCATGACGTCCTCGGACGTGCTGGACACCTCGCTGGGGATGACGCTGCGCGACGCGGCGGACCTCCTCCTCCAAGGCGTGGGGCGCGCCATGGCCGCGGTGGAGAAGCGCGCCTTCGAGCACAAGCGCACGGTGATGATGGGCCGCAGCCACGGCATCCACGCCGAGCCCATCACCTTCGGCCACAAGCTGGCCATCTGGTACGACGAGCTGCGCCGCGCCGAGGCCCGTCTGCTCCGGGCCCGCGAGGTCATCGCCGTGGGGAAGATCTCCGGCGCCGTGGGCACGTTCGCGCACCTGCCTCCGGCGGTGGAGGTGTTCGCGTGCAAGAAGCTCGGGCTGTCGCCCGCGCCGGCCTCCAGTCAGATCGTCCAGCGCGACAGGCACGCCGAGTTCTTCTCCGCGCTGGCGCTGCTGGGCGCGAGCATCGAGAAGTTCGCCGTGGAGATCCGCCACCTGCAGCGCACCGAGGTGCGCGAGGCCGAGGAGCCCTTCACCCCGGGCCAGAAGGGCTCGAGCGCGATGCCGCACAAGCGCAACCCCATCCTCTCGGAGAACCTGTCGGGCCTGGCCCGGCTGCTGCGCGGCTACGCGGTGAGCGCGCTGGATGACGTGGCGCTCTGGCACGAGCGGGACATCTCGCACTCGTCGGTGGAGCGGGTGATCGGCCCGGACGCGACGATCGTGGCGGACTTCATGCTGCACCGCTTCTCCGGGCTGATGGAGAACCTGCGCGTCTACCCGGAGCAGATGCAGAAGAACCTGGAGCTGCTCGGCGGCGTGGTGAACTCACAGCGCATCCTGCTGGAGCTGGCGCGCAAGGGGATGGATCGCCAGGCGGCGTACGTCATCGTCCAGCGCAACGCCATGCGCATGTACGAGCAGGGCGTGTCCTTCCGCAAGGCGCTGCTGGAGGATCAGGATCTGCTGAAGGTGATGACGCCAGCGGAGATCGAGGACTGCTTCTCGGCCGGCTACCACATCAAGCACGTGGACGACATCTTCCAGCGGGTCTTCGGGCGGAGCGAGTAGTGACGGAGGAGGGGTGGAACCCGAGTCCACCCCATACCCTCACCCCGTCCCTCTCCCAGGGGGAGAGGGTCCAACCAGGTTCCTCACCGTGTATGCCCCCTCTCCCTCTGGGAGAGGGCTGGGGTGAGGGTCTTCACTCTAGAGATACCCGCGCGCCTTCAGGTTCTTCTCGATGCGCGCGTGCACATCCCCCACGTTCAGCTCCAGCGTCGTGCCGGTAATCCGCTCGTAGGCCGCGATGTACTTCTCCGCGAGCGACACGCGCACCTCATCCGGAATCGCCGGCGGCGTGCCGTGGCCCTGGAAGCCGCGCTCGCGGATGAGCCACTGGCGGATGTTCTCCTTGTCCAGCATCCGCTGGTCCTCACCCTTGGAGAAGCGCGCCTCGTACTCGTCGGCCACCCAGTAACGGCTCGAGTCCGGCGTGTGGATCTCATCGATGACGTACAGGTCATCGCCCACCTTGCCGAACTCGTACTTCGTATCCACGAGGATCAACCCGCGGGTGCGCGCCCACTTCTGGCCCTCGAGGAACAGCCCCCGGGCCGCCTCGGTGATGCGGGCCCAGTCGCGCGCGCTGGCCAGGTTCTTCGCGAGGATCTCCTTCTCGGAGATGGGCTCGTCATGCTGTCCGTACTGCGCCTTGGTGGACGGGGTGATGATGGGGGAGGGGAAGGCCTCGTCCTTGCGCATCGAGTCCGGGAAGGGCACCCCGTAAGCCGTGTGCGTGCCCTTCTGGTAGTCGCGCCACAGGCTGCCCGTCAGGTATCCACGGACCACCACTTCCACGGCGAAGGGCTCGCAGGCGCGCGCCACGGTCACGTTCGCGTCCGGCACGTCCAGCACGTGGTTGGCGACGATGTGCTTCGTGCGCTCGAACCAGAACGTGGCCAGACGGTTGAGCACCTCGCCCTTGAAGGGGATGGTGGTGAGCACGTGGTCGAACGCGGACAACCGGTCCGAGGTGACCAGGACGAGCCGGTCGCCCTGGCGGTAGGTGTCACGGACCTTGCCCTGGTAGTGCTGGCCCAGGGCTGACAGGTGCGTCTGCCGGAGGGTGTGCGGAAGCTGCGCGTGGAGTGCGGAGGTGTTCACGAGAGGCGCCTCGGGGCCCCGACACGGGGCGCGAAAGGAGGCGCGACTCTACTGGACCGCGCCCGCCTGGGAAGCGGGACCGTAGGCCGCCGCCATGTACAGGAAAGCGGGATTGATACGCAGGATTCCATCCACGTACGCCGCCGCGTACGGCGCGCCCGAGGCGCGATCCACCTGCACGACGCCCGCGGGATTGATCTTCCAGTGGGCGAGCAGCGTCCGGGCCACCAGCTCGGCCGCCTCGCGTTCGGAGAGACCCTGCAGGCTCTCGCGGCGATCCTCCGGCCAGCGCTCGCCCGCCCGGCCATCGAAGCTCAGCTGCAGCGGCGCGCCCGCGTCCGGAGACTGGAGCAGATCCGTGCGGGCCTCGAAGCCCGGAGCGGCCACCAGCTCACCGCTCTGACTGATGGGGAACAGCACCAGCGCCTGCGCGGCCTGGCCCGACTCCATTTCGGAGAGGCGGGCCACCTCGCGGTACAGCTCCAGGCGGGTGGAGGGGCTCTCGAACTCGAGCATCTCGGGAGGGCTGGTGAGTGCCTGCCGCGCACCGATGGAAGCGCGCACGGGGGCACCCCCGACGCCACAACCCGTCAGGGTAACGAGAGATAGGAGCAGGCCAGCGACCCAGCGACGCATCACCCGGGAATATACCGATGCGGGTCTGACACGGAAAGCTAAACTCGGAGGCATGCTCGCGGCCGACAACATGACCGTCATCCTCCACCAGACACGATCACCCGAGAACCTCGGGGCGGTGGCCCGGGTGATGGCCAATTTCGGATTCTCGCGTCTCATCCTCTCAGATCCCGCCACCTACGCCTTCCGAGGGGCCGAGCGGCTCGCGGTCAAGGGTGACGCGGTGTTGGACGCCATGTCCGTGGCCCGGAACCTGCCCGAGGCCCTCAAGGACTGCGTGTACGCGGTTGGCACCACTTCTCGCACCCAGTTGGACGGGCGGACGGCCCTCACCCCGGAGGAGGCGATGGCCCGGCTGGCGGATCACAGCCAGCGGGGGAGGGTGGCGCTGGTGCTCGGCGGCGAACAGCGGGGGCTGTCCAACGAGGAGCTGGCGTTCTGCACCGACATCCTCGTCATCCCCACCAGCGAGGTGCAGCCCTCGATGAACCTGGCGCAGGCGGCGGCGGTGCTGCTCTACCTGTGCTCGCGCGAGGGCCGGAAGCCAGCCGAGCAGGCGGCCCCGGCGGTGGAGGAGGGCGCGAAGATGGGGACGGTGCACGCGCTGAGCGAGCGGATGCGCCAGGTGATGCTGGAGGCGCAGTTCCTCAACCCGCAGGCGCCGGATCACATCCTGCGTGAGCTGGAGCGGAGTCTGTTGCGTGCGAGGCTCACCCAGCGCGAGGCGGAGCTGTGGCTCACGGCCTTCAAGCACCTGGGACGAGCGATGGCCGGGGGCAAGGGCACTCCCGGGAAGGGAGCGCCCTCGCGAGGCCCGGACCGGAACGGCTAGGCCGCGGCGGCCGGCTTGTACGTCTCGTTGTAGTGCTTCTCGCACAGACCGCCCTTGAGCACCTTCACGCGGCAGTCCGGCTTGGAGCAGGTGCGGTAGCGGGAGTGGGGCAGCTCACCCTGCCGCCACTTCTTGAAGTGGAAGAAGCAGTAGCTCTTGGCGCGGTAGGGGCGCTTGCAGCCCTCGACGCTGCACGCCTTCTTGCCACCGCCCTTGGCCTGGCGCGGCCAAGCCTTCAGGGTCGTCTTCTGTGCATCAGCCATGGAAATGCTCCTGTTGCGAAACGCTGCCCCGCATCTCCATGCGGAGAACCCGCGAGGCTTGCAAAGGCGCATCGTGTAGCGCTGGCCGAAACGGAACGCAAGGAGGCAGGCGGGGATGCGGGCGCAACCCCCGTTTTCCAGCTCACGGGGTGGGAGCTTTTCCACCAGGGGCACGGCCGTTCGCCTGCCCCTCGGCACCTCCACCCCCCGTCCCCGGCGCCTCCTCGGGCCCATGGAACGACGGCGTGGCGACGGCCGGGGCCAGCTGATCCACCTCCCCGGGCATGTCCTCGAGCCTCACCCGCAGCTTCATGGGGCGCTCCCCCCGGCGGACGTGGAGCACCACGTTCCGGCCCACCCCCCGGGCCGCCACCTGCCAGCGCAGCTTGTGGGCGCGCTCCACCCGGCCGGTGTCCAGGCCCTCGATGACGTCTCCCACCTGAAGCCCGGCGCGCGCGGCGGGGCCTCCATCCTGCACCTCGGACACCACCACGCCCCGGGCGTGGACCAGCCCGTAGGCCTCGACGACCGTGGGGGTGCAGTCCTGCACGGACACGCCCATCCACCCGCGGCGCACCCGCCCGTACTTGCGCAGGTGCGGGATGATCGCCTTGGCGATGTCCACCGGGATGGCGAAGCCGATGCCCTGGCCCGCCACGTTCACCGCGTTGGCGATGGCCACCACGTCCCCGTTCAGATCCAACACCGGTCCGCCCGAGTTGCCCGGGTTGATGGAGGCGTCCACCTGCATGTAGTCGAAGTCGCCGTCCCGCCCGTTGGGCGTCACGTCCGTGCGGCCCTTGGCGCTCACCACGCCCGCCGTCACCGAGTGCGCCAGCCCGAACGGGTTGCCGATCACCACGACGTGATCTCCCACCTCCACCCGCGTGGCCGAGGACAGCTTCAGCACGGGCAGCTTCCGGGGCGCGTGGATCTTCAACAGCGCGAAGTCCGTGCGCGTGTCCTCTCCCACCAGCTCGGCGGGGAAGTCCTCGGGGTAGCCCCGCTCGGAGTAGACGGAGATGGTGATGTCCTCGGCGCCCTCGATGACGTGGGCGCTCGTGAGGATGTACCCGTCCTCGTGGATGATGAGCCCGGAGCCGATGCCCTTCTGCGACTCCCCCTCGGCGCCGGTGCTCGCCTGGCGTGTGGTGATGGACACCACCGCGGGCATGGCCGCCTGCGCTACCTGACTGAGGATGGAGCGCTCCTTGCGGACGCTGCGCTGTTGCGCCTCCACCCACAGCCGCCGATTCGTCTCCTGCCGGGCGCCCCAGGCCGGTGTTCCCAGGCCACACAACAGCGCCAGCGAGACCCCCACCCACCACCGTCCACCGACCATCGTCCCGCCTCCACCCCAGCCACCTCGGGAGAAGCTAGGGAGGGGGGCACGCGGGGGGAAGCGGGGCGGCTGGCGAAGGTGGGGAAAGCTACTTCTTCTGGGCGATGATCCGATCGATGGCCGCGCGATCCTCGTTGGTGATGCGCTCGCGCGGCGTCGCCTTGGCCTGTTGCTTCGTCGTCCGGTCGACGGTGACCTTGGCCTCGTCGATCGCCTCGCGCAGGCCGTCCTTCACCCGATCCACCTGCCGGTCCACCTGGGACGGCTGCACGTGGCGCTTCCACTGCCGCTGCACGTACTCCAGGGGCGAGCGGCCATCGATGTCCGCTGTCGCCAGGAAGACTCCGAGCCCCACCGCGCAACCCGTCCACACCAGGAACTTCAGGAAGCCCATTGTTCACATCCTCCTACCACCTCATACATCGAGGTGGGGGAGGTGGCCAGTTTCCGGCGAGGGGAGGGGAAGAGCGCTGACAGCGGGCGGGGGGCCCTCTAATGTGCGTCGGCCTTGCAGCCCGACGAGCTCTTCCAGGCCGCCCAGCAGAGGGCGGTGACACTGTCCATTCCCCGAGCGCAGGAGGCGCAGGAGCAGCTGCGCGCGCAGGCGCTGGCGCTCTTCGCCCGGATGCCGGAGCCCCCGGTGTACCACCGGTTGGAGGACCCGGCGAGGAAGGCGGCGGAGGGGTTGCTGCCGGAGCTGGAGAAGGTGCTGGCGCTGGGGCTGGCGGTGGAGCGGGACGTGGGGCGCCGGGAGGGCACGGAGCGCATCCTCGAGGCGCTGAAGGCGCATGGCGAGGCGCTGGTGCACTCGGTGGACGGGCGGCTGGTGCAGGCCGAGGAGGCGTGGCGGCGGGCGCTGGAGCTGGAGCGGGTGGCGCACCCCACGCGGGCGCTGGGGACGAAGGAGACGGTGGTGGCGCCGGTGTACGACCGGGCGACGGGGGCCTCGCGGTACGACCCGAGGCAGGAGCCGGTGGCGCAGGTGAAGCTCATCTGCCCCAACACGGGCTGCAAGCGCATCAACGATTACGGGTACGTGCCGGGGCCGGGGACGCGCCGCTACGTGTGCCCGGCGTGCAACACGCCCTTCCTGGCGTACTTCGGCGAGCTGCGCGGGCTGGAGATCGAGCACAAGAGCAGCTCCAAGCGCTTCTTCTTCACGGTGGACGAGGTGAGGGGCGCGGGTGGCTCGCGCATCGAGTTCGAGGAGGCGAGCGGCGAGGACTTCCCGGTGGCGCGGAGGGATCTGCTGGTCTTCCTGTACACCGAGGCGCGCGAGCTGAAGGCGGTGGTGAACCTGACGAACAACCGGCTGATGTGGATTTCGCCGGCCAGCTCGTGCTTCGTGGTGACGGCGGCGTTCGGAGAGGGAGCGCCGGAGCTGGTGGCGTTCCGGGAGTTCCGGGACGAGGTGCTGCGGCGCCACGGGGTGGGGCGGGAATTCATCCGGGTGTACTACCGGTATGGGCCGGGGCTGGCGGAGTGGGTGGTGGCGAGGCCGGGGGTGCGGCGAGGAGTGCGGCGGGTGTTGAAGCAGGTGCACCGGGTATTGACGACGACGAGGAGTGGACGCACGTGACGGAGCAGGGAAACGCAGGCGACGGGCAGCGGCCCGGAGTGGGGCAGGAGGGCACGGGGAGCGGGCCGAAGCCGGAACGTCACGGGTGGAGCTGGGTGCTACTGTTGGTGACGGGGCTGTGCGGGGTGGGGGCGCTGGCGTACCTGGGGGTGCAGGAGGCGCTGAGGGCGAGGCTGGCGTCGGACGGCATGGCGGCGCCCACGATGAAGCTGGAGCGGTACGAGGGCGGGACGCTGTCGCTGGCGGACTTGAAGGGCAAGGTGGTGATGCTGGACTTCTGGGCGACGTGGTGCCCGCCGTGTCAGGCGGAGATGCCGTCGCTGGTGAAGCTGGCCAAGGAGTACGAGGGGAAGGGGCTGGTGTTCGTGGCGGCGAGCCGGGACGAGATGCCGGACGCGCCGATGTTCGTGCAGGAATTCATCCTGAGCCGGATGCCGGAGCTGGCGCCGTACGTGGTGTACGCGCCGGACGAGATGGCGGCGGCCTTCCAGGTGACGGCGTTGCCGACGCTCTACTTCCTGGACAGGGAGGGGCGGGTGGTGGACGCGCAGCGGGGCATGCTGGACGAGGCCGCGCTGCGCCGGCGCATCGAACAGGCCCTGGGCTTGTGACGGAGGAGCGGATGAACGTGGAAGAGCTGGCCCGCATCCCGGGAGTGAACCCGGAGGTGCCGAACGCGGCGCGCATCTACGACTACACCCTGGGAGGGTCGCACAACTTCCCAGCCGATCGCCAGGCGGCCGAGTACATGTACTCGCTGGTGCCCTCCACCCGGAAGTGGATGCGGATGCTGCGGGCGTGCCTGCAGGCTGCGGCCCGGCGCTTGTCGTCGGAGGGCTTCACGCACTGGGTGGACTTCGCCTCGGGGCTGCCGACCGGCGATCACGTCCATGCGGTGATGCCACAAGCCCGGGTGCTCTATTCCGACATCAACCCGCTGACGATCGCCCAGGGGCGGGCGCTCCTCGGGGACAACCCGCGGGTGCGCTACCTGGAGTGCGACATCAAGAAGGCGGGGGAGCTCCTCCAGCGGCCCGACGTCCAGTCGTTCCTGGGCGGCGAGCGCCGGCTCGCCATCGGCGGCAGTGGCATCGGCGTGTTCCTGTCGGCCGAGGAGAACCGGAAGTTCTACCGGGACCTCTATGACCAGGTGGCACCGGGCTCGAAGCTCTTCACCACGTTCGAGACGAAGGCCCCGGACAAGACGACGCCCCGGTGGGAGCAGTTCGTGGGCATGTTCCAGCGGATGGGGGAGTCGTTCCAGCTGTACTCGCTCGACGAGTACCTGGAGTTCTGCGAGCCCTGGAAGCCGGATGCCATGGGGGTGCTGACGGTCCGGGAGTTCCTGGGCCTGCCGCCCGAGCACATCACGGAGGAGGACCACGAGGGCGTCGGCATCGAGTTCTACGCCGTCGTCCTGGAGAAGCGGTGATGCCGCGCCGGGCTCAGAACATGTGGCCGAAGTCCAGGTAGAAGCCCGTGGTGCCGTCGCGAGGGCTGATGCCGTAGTCCACGCGGAGGATGAAGTCGTTCTGCCAGGCGATGCGCAGGCCGCCGCCGCCGCCATAGCGGGGGAGGCCGCCATCGGCGAAGCGGAGATCCGTCCAGGCCTGCCCCGCGTCGAAGAAGGCGATGAGGGTGAAGTCCAGGCGCTGCTGCCAGGGTGACACCGAGAGGAAGTTCCAGCGCAGCTCCCCGTTGGCGAGCGCCTTCGCCTGCCCCTGCAGCCGGTTCTTCAGGATGCCGCGCGCGGTGTACACGCCGCCGATGCCGCCCCAACCGTCGAGCCACTCCACGCCGCCGAACGAGGACAGGTGGTAGAAGGGCACGTCACCGCCCATCACATCGACGAAGAGCCGCAGGGCGGCCACGAGCCGGTCGCTCACCAAGGGGTGGTAGAAGCGCAGGTTGGCCGTGGCCCCCCAGTAATTCGAACCACTCCCCGTGACGGTGGAGGCCCCGCGCAGCGCGAGCTCGTGGAACATGCCGCGCACCGGGGCGGGCTCGTTGTCGCGCGTGTCCAGGAGCAGGCTCGCCGTCACCTCGGCCGTGCGGGAGACGGCCTCCCCGTCCTCGACGCCATCGAGCCCCGAGAGCAGCCCCGCGCGGGCGTCCTCCACCACCCGCGAGTCCCGGGCCTGTCCGAGGTCCTCCGCGCCGTAGCGCGTGCGCACCGTGGTGAGGCGGAAGCGGTAGCCCAGCGCCACCTGCCAGGGACCGCTCAGGGGCCGGCGCGCGTTCAGCACCACGCTCGGGAGGGTGCGCTGCTCGAAGTTGTAGTACCGCAGGCCGCGGAAGTCCGGGTTGCCCGGGCAGACATTCGGGTCCGACTCCAGCGCCTTCCGGTCCTCGCACGCTTCGAAGGCCGGCACGTAGGCCGCTCCGCCGCCCAGGCCGAAGTACGGAGAGAAGCGGTCATTGAGCATGCTCAGGCTCACGCCCAGCCGCCAGGACGACGAGAGGAAGCTGGGCGCATCCAGCATGAGGCGGTGCTGGGCGATGCCGCGCGTGGACTGGAAGAACTGCGCCACCACGGAGTAGCGGTAGGGCCGCTGGCTGCCGTCGCCCGAGTCCACCAGCATCAGCCGCGCGCCGTAGCCGAAGCCCTCGTCGCTGTTGAAGCTGACGAGCGGCAGGCCCAGCACGTGCCACCCCGTCCGGGGAGGCTCGGCGGGCGCCGCCTCCACCCCGGTTCCGGGAGCCTCCAGTGCCTCCGGCGAGGGCTCCTCCGCCCCCACCGGAAGCGCGAACATCACGGCGCACAGCACCACTCCCCACGTCGTCGGCGTCGGATGCATGGTGGCCCCCCGGCCTGTTCCATCACTCGTTGGCGTACAGCGCGTCCATGAACTGGAGGATGAAGCCCTCGGCCTCGCTCTTGTCGGGGATGGCGCCCAGCATGCCGTACATGGCGGCACTGCCGTCCGGAGCGGGCTCACCGGAGGCGAGGCTGGCGGCGCACGCGCGCAGGTCCGCGAGGAAGGGCTCGACCACGGCGGCATGGGCGGGCGTCACCATGAGGTGCAGCGCGGGGGGCATCATCTGCCGGTCCAGCTTCCAGCCGCGGGCCTCCATGGCATCGCCCAGCGCGTACACGTCCAGGGAGTCCGAGGAGAAGGCGAAGACGCTGAGCCGGGGGTCTCCCAGCAGCTTCAGCCCGGGGATGGCGGCGATGCCCTCGCGCAGGGCCCTCGAGGTGTCGAGCACCGTGCCGGCCAGTCGCAGGTAGCCCTCCTCGCCGAGGTACTTGAGGACGGCCCAGGCGGCGGCGATGGCACCACCGGGGCGGGTGCCGGCCATGGAGGGCGAGGCGTAGATGCCGCCGCTCCAGTTGGCGAAGGTGAAGAACTGGTGCCGGCGCAGCTCGGGGGTGCGGTAGAGGACGATGGAGGCGCCCTTGGCGGCGTAGCCGTACTTGTGCAGGTCCGCCGAGAGGCTGGTGACGCCGGGCACGGCGAAGTCGAAGTCGGGAATGGCGTGGCCGAGCCGCCTGGCGAAGGGCAGGAGGAAGCCGCCGAGGCAGGCATCCACGTGGCAGAGGACACCCTTCTCCTGGGCCAGGGCGGCGAGCTCGGAGATGGGATCGATCACCCCGTGCGGGTAGGCGGGAGCGGAGCCGACGACGAGCACGGTGCGAGGGCCGATGGCGGCGCGCATGGCGGCCACGTCCGCGCGGAAGTCGGGCCCCACGGGGACGTTGATGGCCTTCACCCCGAAGTAGTGGGCGGCCTTCTGGAAGGCGGGGTGGACGGTGGCGGGCAGCACCATCTCCGGCTCGGAGATGCCGCGCTCGGCGCGAGCGAAGTCCCGGGCCGTCTTGACGGCCATGAGGATGGACTCGGTGCCTCCGGACGTCATGGTCCCCGCGGCGGTCTCGCCGTGGAAGAGCTCCGCCGCGATGGTGAGCACCTCGGCTTCGAAGCGCCTCAGGCTGGGGAAGGCCAGGGGGCTGAGGCCGTTCTCGGACATGAACTCGGTGTACGCCTCGGCGGCCAGACGGCGGAGATCCTCGCCCGCGTTGTAGACGAGGCTCCAGGTCCGCCCCTCCTGCCAACGGGCATCCTCGGTGCGCATCTCGCGCATCCGCGAGAGCACATCCTGGTGACTCAGACCCTGGGACGCCAGGCGGGGACTCTTCGACATCTCGACTCCGGGAGTGGGGAAGCGGGGTGGTTTCCCGCACTATAGGGGGGAGGGGGCTGGGATTGCCCACCCCTCCACCCGCTGGTACCTCCCCGGGCGAGCCCCTCTACTGCTTTCCGCCGTTGCCCTTGTCGTTGCCCGTGCCCTTCTTCTCCGCGGGCACGGTGCGCGCGGGCGTCTCCACCTCGGACTTGATGAGACGGAACTCGACGCGGCGGTTCTTGGCGCGGCCGAGCGACGTGCCATTGGTGGCGATGGGCCTGGACTCACCGAAGCCCTTGGCGCGCAGGCGCTCGGCGTCGATGTCCTTGGAGATGAGGTAGTTCATGACGGACTGGGCGCGCCGCTGGGACAGGTTCAGGTTGAGGGTGTCGGAGCCGACGTTGTCGGTGTGACCCTCGATGAGGACGGGCCCGAGCTCGGGGTTGCGTGCGAGCACGATGGCCACCTCGTCGAGCAGCTTGAGCGACTGCTTCTGGATGGTGGCGGAGCCCGTCTCGAAGAGGATGTTGCCCTTGATGCGGATGCGGTCGGACTCGACGACCACGAGCGGCGGGTTGTCGATGGGGCAGCCATCGGCCTCGGGAGTGCCGGACTGGTCGGGGCACTCGTCGACGTTGTCGGGCACCTCGTCGCCATCGGCGTCGGGGCAGCCGTCATAGCCCTTGGGGCCGGCCTTGTCGGGGCAGAGATCCTGGCCGTCGGGCACACCATCCCCATCGGCGTCACCACAACCACCCTGGGCCGGGTCGCCGGCGGAATCCGGGCACTGGTCCTGGCCGTCGACGACGCCATCGCCATCGTTGTCCGGCTCCGGGCAGCCGTCGTTGTCCTGGAAGCCGTCGGTGTCCTCGAGCTCGTTGGGGCACTTGTCGAACGAGTCGCGGACGCCATCTCCGTCGGAGTCGAGGAACGTCTCGTCGTAGCGGAGGGCGAAGATGACGCGCAGCTCCTCGCGGCCGTAGCCGCTGCCGAGCGTCACGCCGCGGCCCACGTCCAGCTCCAGGCCCCAGCCCTGGTAGAGGTGGGCGCGCACGCCGCCGAGCACCTCCCAGGGCGTCTTGAGGGAGTCGGCCTGGCGGAAGTTGAAGGGGGCGGAGGTGGGCGTGGCGAGGTGCATCTCGGCGATGGCCTGCACGTTGAAGAGGGGGCCGACGTCGGGCAGGTCCACGATGGCGCCAGCGCCGAAGGTCACCTCGTTGCCGACGTAGAGGTTGAGGTACTGGGCATGCTGGGGGCGCAGGCGCAGGCCCAGGTTGCCGAGCACGCGCACGGGGCCGAAGGCGCGCTCCACGGCGAGCCGCGGGGCCACCAGGACGCTGCGCTCACCGAGGAAGCTGTCGCCATTCCCGGTGGGCAGGCGCACCTCGGCGGAGAGCGCGACGCCCACGGGGAAGTCCTCGGGCAGCAGGAGGAAGGCGCGGGGCTGGAGCCGCACGTCGCCGAAGCCGTACGTGTTCACGCCGGCGGCGCCGGGGAAGTCCTGGGCGTTGAGGGCATCGCGCAGCAACTGGAAGCGGTCACCCTGGGTGAGGGTGAAGGGCACGTCCGCGGCGATCTCCAGCCGGCGGTGGAGCTGCCAGGCGAAGAGCGCGTGCGCGTCGAGCCGGTAGGGGAGGAGATCTCCCAGCTTCTCGTCGCCCAGCTTGAGGGCGAGGATGCCGCGGTTGTAGTCGAAGAGGAGGGCACCCCGGAAGCTGCCGGCGGGGTCGGCCGCGGCGCCTTCGAGGGCGATGCCACTCCTCTGGGCAGGGGTGGCCTTCAGCGGCACGGCGTCGAAGCCGCGCGCGAAGGGATCATGGTCCGCCCGCGCGGCCATACCGGCCAGCAGCAGGCACACCACTGCGAGTCGGGTTGCTGCGCTTCGCAAGGACCGCTCCCAGGGAGAGGCCCGGAAATTCGGGCCTGTCGTGGCGGCTCATACCACCCACTCCCGGGGGGCGGAAGAAAACCCCCTCGGGAGTGTCCGGAAGCACTACAGCCGTGCGCTACTTCTCCATGAAGGTCTGCGCGGGCACGACCTGGACGGCATCGGCCCGGATGGGAAGGGGCAGGGCGATGATGGCCTTGTCCTCGTTGAGGAGCTCGGGCGGCTTGGGCGAGGCATAGGAGATGGGAGAGGGAGGCTGCTCCTTCAACAGCTTCGCGAGCCCGTCGGCGTCCTGGGTGACGAAGGCGAAGTTGAGGGACTCGGGGCGGATCTGCCGGCGGACGGCGGCCTGGACGGACTCGGGAGTCATCTTCGCGAGCGCGGCGCGGTACTGCTCCAGGAAGTCCGGCGTGCCGTAGAAGAGCGAGTCGATGGCGTACCCGAGCCGGCGCTGATCGGTCTGCTCCCACAGGCGGGTGTAGCCGAGGAGGAAGCCGCGGCGGAGCTCGAACTGGTCCTGGGGGATGCCCTGCTTCACCAGCCGGTCGAGGAAGTAGAGGGCGCCGCGTGTGGCGAACATTCCATTGCCGGGCACCACCGGGCGGATCCACACGGTGACGTCCTGCTGGGTGCGCGCGATGTTGGTGCGGTTGTAGGTGGTGCCGGGGTGCTCGATGAAGTGCTCGGCGTAGGCGTAGTCGCCGTAGTTGAGGCCGCGCTTCTCACGCAGCTCGCTGAAGAGGACGCCGGAGGACTGGCGGTGCTCACCGAGGTACGAGAGGGCGAAGGACACGGGGAAGAAGTCCGGATCCCCGCGGCGCATGGGGGTGACGTAGCCCAGGGAGACGGCGGTGGAGAGGGTGGGCTTCTGCACCACGATGGCGCGGCCGGCGGTGGTGGGCACGGGCGGCAGCTCCACGCGGGGCGCGCCGGTGGCCGGGAGGGCGGACAGGCGCGAGACGACGGTCTTCTGGAGCGCCTCGTCCACGGGGCCGGCGAGTCCGATGACGAGCCGGTCCTGGGTGAAGACGCGGGCGGCATGGGCCTTCACGTCGTCGAGGGTGATGGACTCCAGACCCTTCTCGGTGCCGCCCACGAAGTGCGCGTAGGGGTGGCCCTGGTAGAGGAGGGCATCGAGGGCCACCTTGCCGAGCATCTCGTCGTTCTCGCTGCGCAGCCCGTTGCGCACGTCGCTGAGGGCGCGGGCGCGGAGCCGCTCGAACTCCTGCGGGGAGAAACGGGGCGCGAGGAGCACGTCGGTGAAGATGTCGAGGAAGCGGGCCAGGTGGTCCTTGTGGACGCGGCCGGAGAAGACGGTGAGCTCCTTGTCGGTGGAGGCGTTCAGCTCGGCGGCCATGGGGAAGAGGGCCTCGAGGAGCTGGGCGGAGGTGAGGCTGCGCGTGCCACCTTCGGAGAGAACGTCGGCGGTGAGGGCGGTGAGGCCCTCCTTGCCCTTCGGGTCATCCACCGAGCCCGAGTGGAAGACGAGCCGGAAGCTGACGATGGGGCTGGCGGGATTGGCCTGCACGACGAGCTGCATGGGCGCGGGCCGGTGGAGGGGCACCGAGGGCACGGTGGCCGGAACCTGGGGCTCGGCGGGGGCCTGTGCCTGCTCCTGCTGCGTGGCCTGGGGCGCGGGGGCCTCGGGCGGGGGAGAGGTCTGGGAGGTGGTGGCGCAGCCGCCGAGGCTCAGCGCGGCGGAGAGGAAGAGGGAGCGGGACATGAGGGAACGCATCACTTCTGACCTCCGGCCGTCTTGGGGGTGAGGGTGAGCACGGTGCGGTTGGCGGCGGTGAGGTACTTCTTGGCGAAGGTGACGAGGTCGGAGGGCTTCACCTCGGAGACCCTCTGGTAGTGGCGGGCGAGCGCGTCGGGCGTGCCGTAGATGCCGGCGTACACGGAGAGCTGGGTGGCCACGGACTTGGCCGTCTCCATGCCCATGAGGAGGCCATAGCGGGTGTTGCTCTTGATGGCCTCGACGCGGGAGGCATCCACCTTGCCGGTGGCGAGCTCCTTCACCGCGGCGTTGAAGGCGCTGGCCACGGCGGCGCGGTTCTCTTCCTTCTGGAGGACGGCGACGACACTGAAGAGGTGCGGGTCGCGGTGGAGGCCGAAGTCGCTGCCGATGTCCTGGGCGAGCTGCTTGTCCAGCACGAGCTCCTTGTAGAGGGGGCTGGTGGAGCCCACGAGGTAGTCGGCGAGCACGGCCTGGATGGCGGCGTTGGCGGTGTCGAGCCGGGCCGCGGGGGTGCGCCAGGCATGGAAGTGGCGGGGCTGGGTGCTCTGGGGCCAGTCGATGTGGACGGAGCGCTCCTTGGTCTGGGGCGGCTCGGTGGGCACGTTGACGGAGGCGACCTTGCGATCCCACGGGCCGTAGTGCTTGCGCACGGCCTGCATGAGCTTGTCGTCATCGAAGTCGCCGACGACGAAGAGGAGGACGTTGTCCGGGGTGTACCAGCGCTCGAAGAAGGTGCGGCTGTACTGGTAGGCCTGGGGCATGGCCTTGACGTCTTCGTAGTAGCCGAGCGTGGTGTGCCCGTAGGTGTGCTTGGTGAAGGCGGTGCGGCCGAGCTCCTCCTCGATCTTCAGGTAGGGCTGGGCGGCGTTCTTGTGGTACTCGCCGAGCACTGCGAGGGCCTCGGTCTGGAAGGAGGGCTCGGAGTACTCGAGGTTGCGGAAGCGGTCGGCCTCGATCTCCACGAGCTTCTCGAGGCCGGCGGTGGGGCCGTACGAGTGGTAGACGGTGATGTCGTCGGAGGTGAAGGCGTTGTCATCGAAGCCGTAGGTGCTGATGACCTTCTCGCGCTCGCCCTCGGGGAAGTTCTTCGTGCCCTTGAACATCATGTGCTCGAAGAAGTGGGCGAAGCCGGTGCGGCCGGGCTCGACCTCGTTGCGAGAGCCCACGCGCACCACGGTCTGGTAGGCGATGAGGCCGGGCGACTTGAAGGGCACGCGGACGACCGTGAGCCCGTTGGGGAGGCGGTCGACCTGCATGGGGTAGGGGAAGAAGGGGGAAGCGGGGACCTGCTCGGCTGCGGCCGGGAGGGCGACTCCCAGCAAGAGGAGCAGGAGGGGAAGGAGGCGTTGGGTCATGCGCGTTCTCATGTCGCTGAAGCACCCACGAGGTGGGGGCCGGAGAACGTAGCAGCCTGGTTGCTATTCCCACGGGCGGGCGTGCGTGGGAAGTGGGTGTTGGAGAACGACACCGGGGGTCGTCAGAAGGATTGACCCGGTGCCGTCAGCGGTTAAGGTGAATGGAGCAACGAGGAAGTGAGCGAAGTTGAAGTGCCCGAAGGGGGCGACCTGGTTTCGACGGGGGCATGGAAGTTCGAGACGCGTGCCGAGCTTGTTGGTTCGCTCGTAAAACCACCGACAAAGACACAAAAGCCAACGACAACGTTGAGCTCGCGCTGGCTGCCTAACAACAGTTCCTAGTGCGCGGTCCTCCCGCTCTCGGCCCGTGGGGTGGGGTAGGACCGTCATAATGCGGGCTGGCCGTCGAGGGTGCCTGGACTCTCGGCGGTGAGATCAACCAGGACCGGCTCGTAGGATCCCGTCCGTGGGAGCCTGCGGGACGTAACAAACCGCGGACTACGCACGTAGGGTCAAAGGACGGAAGGCTTTCGGACGCGGGTTCGATTCCCGCCGCCTCCACTCTTCAGGGCCTCAGGTTCTCTGGAACCTGGGGCCTTTTTCTTTGTCGGCGCAGGTCATGCCCCCCGCCGGTGCCGCGGGCCGAGCGCCTCCATGTCCTTCACCAGCCGCTTGTAGGAGTGGTGGTCCGTCCGCATTCCGCCGAACTCCACGCGGGGGCCTCGGTTGGTCGGCCGGGGCATGGGGACCACGAGGTCTTCGGGCGTCGGTGAGCGGCCCATCATCTCGGGCCATCCCCTGAGTGAGCCTGCCTCCACACCGCAGACAGGCGAACACGTCGATCATCAGGACGCAAACGACAAAAACGACCGGAGAGGGGCACGGCATGCTCGATGGTGACGTCCTCCCCCAGCACGATGACCCGCTCGACAAGTAAGCGGACGAGCCGTTGGCGCCCGGCG